>JARZZM010000054.1 GCA_030130125.1 Thermoproteota archaeon | reverse complement strand
GGAGGCTCTGGAGTATTACAGGGAGCTGGCTGCCAGGGACGGGAGGTTCCTCCCGGATCTGGCCATGACGCTTAACAACCTGGGGGCTGCGCTGGCAGATAAGGGCAGGCTGGATGAGGCGATTGAGAGGTACGGGGAGGCTCTGGAGATAAGGAGGGAGCTGGCTGCCAGGGACGGGAGGTTCCTCCCGGATCTGGCCGGTACGCTGAACAACCTGGGGAATGCGCTGGCAAGGAAGGGCAGGCTGGATGAGGCGATTGAGAGGTACGGGGAGGCTCTGGAGATACTATCATCGGCCAAGAGCATGGTTCACGTGCCACCCGTCATTTACCTGAAAATCGCATTCGGATTAAGGAATCTGGGTAAGCTGGAGATGGCTGACCTCTCAGTCAGGGAGGCGATAGCCTCTATAGATCCGTCAGCCGATGCCTTAAAGAACTTCTCGGATGATCTGGCCGAAATGGCCGTGTTCCTCTCCAAGGAGAACGTTGAGGGCTCGATATCCCTGATAAGGGATGCTGTCTCCTCATTCCTGAGGGCCCTAGCTGGTGAGCCCGCTTACGAGCCCTCGCCCCTACCACCCCACCCCCTCTTGATCTACGCCGATTCCAGGTTTGGGTTGCTCCTAGCTAGGTGTTATGGGGGATGCGAGAGGTTCGAGATCGACTGGGAGATGTTGAGGGAATGGCTCCGCCTCTTCTCAAGGGTGATGGACTTCCACATGAGGTACGGGGAGCTCCTCCACCTGGTAGCAGCTGCGAAGCTAGTGTCCACCAGCAGGCTGGGCCACCTGCTGGAGTCGGGGATAATAAGGGACGAATCCCACCTGGAGGATCCCGATAGACTCATGGAGGACTTCCTCTCCTACAGGGTGAGGCTGGGGGAGGAGTTCTCCTCATTCTTGGGTGGAATATCGGGAAGCCTGAGGCGAATACTGGGGGGATTGGAGGGACCTATCGTTATTCAGTCCCTAGGACTCGGTCAGTACTTCCCGCTGGAGTTCGTCGAGGTCGACGGGGAGCCCCTGGCCTTGAGGGTACCGGTGGCTAGGAGCTTGGGGGCTGAGCCCACATACGGGTTCTCCGGAACTTCAATAGTTTTCTACAGCCTAGGAACAAGAAGAGAGCTTAAATACGTCCCAAAGGAGGTTGAGGAGCTGTCCAGAATCTTGGGCATGGACGAAGGGGCCAGGGTTAATGCAGACGAGCTCGATGAGGGGGACCTCCTCTCCGAGGTGAGGGATGCGGAGATCCTGCACTACTCAGGACACGGCGGGATTGTTGAGGGGATCACGCACATGAGCTCACTCAGGGTGGGGGACAAGGTGATAGATTACAGGTTCCTGAGGAGGATGGGGAGGAAGAGAAGGCTCCTCGCCTACTACAACGCCTGCGAGACGGGATTCCTCCTCCAAGCCCCGGGACAGGTGGACTTCTACGGGCTCATCCCCGCGTCCCTCTCAGTAGGATTCTCCGCCGTCATAGCTCCCCTCTTGCCCATCTCGGACCACCTGGCCTACGAGCACGCCACTAATTTCTACAGGTTCCTGTCCCAGGGCAGGAGCGTCGCTGAGGCCCTGATGCTTACGAGGAGGTCTATCCTAGGGAGGGAGATCTCCACCCCGTGGGGCGAGAGGAGGGTAGACATCCTCGACCTCTGGTCCATCCAGCTATACGGAAATCCGGATGCCTCTATGGGATGAACCTAGCGTAGTACACGTTGTCCCTATCCCTTATCACCCTCACCCTGATATCAGATCCCGTGGGAGGGGAGGGGGCGTCCAGCACCGTCACCACCCTGCCCCTGGCCGCGCCCAAGATCTCACCCCTCCTCCAGCCAGGACCGACCACCCTCACCGTCAAGACCTCCCCCTTCCTCATGGGCCTCCTGATAGGCCTCACCTTCCTCATCCCGAAATCCTCTGGCCTGAGAACGAGCTTGACTCCATACTCCTCTTCCCACTCCCTCAATCGGGAGTAGAACCTCGACCAGCTCATGGGCCTCACACCCCTAGGTCTCCTCCCACCCCTGTAGGCCTCGTACTTCTGTATACCGAGGGGGGGCCATCTCTTTCCGGCCCCTATTTTGAGGGCGAACTCTATGAGCTGGGGCATGTCCTCATCATTTATCCCGGGCACCCAGACCGGGGCTATCAGCAGATCTATGGAGCTCTCGGCTATCAACTCAGCCGCCCTCAGGATTCTCTCCAGCCTCAGCCAAGGAGATCCTGATAGATAACGGGCCTTCTCCTCATTTAGCGAATCTATGCTAAGGTTTATCCTGTCCATTCCAGCCCTATCCAGCCTTGAGATCAGGTCATCCGTTAAGAGGGGTCCATGGGTCTGCGACGATATCACCCTCACCTCCGGTACCTCCCTCAACCTCTCCACCAGCTCCACTATCTGGGGGTAGGTGAAGGGGTCGCCCACCGTGTCTATGTGAGCCTCGATGTCATCCACTCCCTTCTCCTCAACCACTGCCACGAACCACTCCATGAGGTAATCCAGCTCCACCACATACTCCGCCTGTCTTGTCCTCGATTTAGGTCCAGCATCAGTGGAGCAGAAGATGCAAGAGAAGGCGCAGGTGGAGATGGGCCTCACCTGTATCAGGTTGGTGCCCCTGTCTATGAGGCCGAAAGCGACGGAGCCCATCAGGGGTATCCCCGTCTCCCTAGTGATCCTGAGCACGGTGCGCATGGCATCCCCTCAGCCTTATATCCTCACTTCGGGCCTAATCCGCATGAGGTTGTTCCTCGCTTCGGACATACACGGCTCCGCGGGGAAGTTAAAGTCCGCGCTGGGTAGAGAATCTTACGACCTCATAGTTCTGGCTGGGGACCTGTCCAACGGCTCCCTCAAGGACGTCAGGAGGATATTGAGGAGAGCCAAGGAGTTCGGCTCCGTAGTATTCGTGCCCGGTAACATGGATCCGCCTCCCCTGCTTGAGGTGGAGGAGGTGGAGGGATGCCCCAACCTTCACGGCAGGGTGAGGACCATAGAGATGAGGTTCGGAGGTCTGGGTGGGGGCAACATATCTCCATTTAGCACTCCGATAGAGCTGGACGAGGACGAGATGCGCGAGGTCCTCTCCAAGCTGGGCGGGTTAGATGTGCTTGTATCCCACGCGCCACCCCACGACACCAAGCTGGATGTGATAAGGTCGGGGGCCCACGTCGGATCCAAGGCGCTGAGGGAGTACGTAGAGAGGGAGCAACCCCTCCTCTGCGTTTGTGGTCACATACACGAGTCTCCTGGCGTGGATAGGATAGGTAGAACAGTTCTCGTCAATGCTGGACCGATGATGCGCGGTAGGTATGCGGTTATTGAGGTGAGGGGCGACGAGGTGATTCCATCGCTCAAGATCCTCGACTGAGTTTTTATTTTACGATGGTGTAATACTGCGATCGGAAATGGGGGTGAGGGATCTCACTCTATCTGCCATGGGAGGGGCCCTCTATGCAATCGTCGGGTACCTGAGTTGGTTGGGGGTCAACTTCTACGGAGTCAGGTTCTGGCCAGCTGTTGTGGTCCCGGCCACATTCGCGTGCCTGTACGGAGGCCTTGTGGGCGGCCTGTCAGCTGCGATAGGCATATTCATCTCTGATATGGTGACCCACGGAAACGCCTTACTGAGCCTCACCGTGGGGGTTCCCTCCAACTTCCTAGGCTTCTACATAATCGGGGAGCTGGCTGGTCGTGACAAGTACTCGGTGAAGAGGTACGTGCCTGCCTCGATCCTCGGCCTGATAGTGGGTCACCTGATAATAGGGTTCGGGCTTCTAGCCTGGAGCCAGGCTTTTCCCCTGCCCTTCAGCGAGGAGGTGACTCCTCTATCGCTCACCGCGGCCCTGTCCATAGCTTTCGTGACCTTCGCTTGGGAGCTACCCTTCGCCATATTGGTGGTGCCCCCCGTGGTTTCAGCCGCGAAGAAGTCGACCAAGGGGTGATCCCTTGCTCATAATAGGGCTCGACATGGGAGGTACGACCACTAAGGGCGTGCTCGCCTCGGAGTCCGGCATACTGGCGAAAACCGTTGTGGTCGCGTCCGATCCCCTCGCGGCTGCAGCAGGCGCCATAGGGAAGCTCCTAGCGGATAAAGGGATACAGCTTGACGAAGTCGAGGCCGTGGCCTTGAGCGGGGGGAGGACCAAGCCCCTGCCCGATAAGATATTGGGGCTACCGGTGAGGGAGGTGGACGAGATAGAGGCGGTCGGCAGGGGAGGCGCCTACCTGGCGGGCATGAAGGAGTGCGTCGTCGTGAGCGCCGGTACTGGGACCGCGGTGGTGGAGGTTAGGATAGACGGTAGCAGGTGCGAGGTGAGGCACCTCGGAGGGACAGCTGTAGGCGCCGGAACCCTGCTGGGCCTCGGAAGGCTCCTCCTCAGGCGGACCTCCATAACCTCGCTCATGGAGATGGCTCGCAAGGGTAATCCCAAGAACGTGGATCTGACCGTCGGCGATATAGTTGGGGGACCGGTCGGTAGGCTGGATCCAGATGTGACCGCATCCAACTTCGGTAAGGTTGGCGACGATGTGAGACCTGAGGACATAGCCGCCGGCCTAGTTAACATGGTAGGTCAAGTGATAGGTACCGTGGGGCTCTTCGCCGCCAAATCCGTGGGCCTAGAGGAGAGCGTCGTCCTAGTGGGCGGATTGATGACCCACGAGCTGCTGGTGAACGCGGCTATGAAGCCTTTTAACCTCTTCGGCGGGAGCGCTATCGTGCCTAGGGATCCGCAGTTCGCCACCGCGATAGGAGCTTCCCTCAAAGTCTTGGCCATGTATACATCCCCGGTAGGTGAGAGATACGAGGCGTGAGTATCCTGAGGTCCCTTTAGTCGGGGTTGGAGGGGTCCTGCTGAGAAACGGCAGGATACTCCTGGCCAAGAGGAAGAACGAGCCAGGAAAGGGTCTGTGGTCCGTGCCGGGCGGATTGGTGGAGCCGGGCGAGACATTGGAGGAGACGGTGAGGAGGGAGATCCGGGAGGAGACCGGTCTAGAGGTGGAGGCGACACGCCCCATCCACGTAGCCGAAGTGGTGGAGAGGGACGAGGAGGGACGAATCAAGTACCATTACGTCTTGGTGGACTACCTCTGCAGGGTGACGGGTGGGGTTCTGAGGCCTGGAGACGACGCGAAGGAGGTGAGGTGGATTCCCCTAGAGAGGGCCAAGGATCTGCCCCTCACATCTTCAACTAAGAAGCTGATCGAAGAACTGACCCGCGGCTTCTTCATGGTGATCAGGAACAGGGATGTGGAAAGGGTCCTCATGGCGGTTCCCAGGGGTCACAAGCACATGAGAGTGATGTTGGAGCTGTCTGATGGCTCACTCATGGTGTTCCAAGAGGCCACTATGGAGAACATCGCCAGGGCGATGGTCGAGGTGGAGATGCACCCTCAGAGAAGGGCTATTCTCCTCAAGGGAAGGGAGCTCGCGAGTAGGAAGGAGGAATACGACAGATATCAGCTGCTGGAAGAGGAAGTGCCTGAGGAGGAGATAGAGGAGGAAGTGACTAGGCTCCTAAGCATGAATTCCGAAAGGGAATCCTAAAATTTTTCACTAGAGGGTTGACCACCCGGGGGATGAGGAGGAGTTACTCCGGGGAGAAGTGACCGAAAGGCACCTCTCTGACCCTCAGGAAGGTGTTCTCAATGATGCGGAAGCGGAGGAGGGCTCTCGTCGTGGGCAGGTTTCAACCGCTCCACTATGGACATCTACACGTGTTCAGGTACGCCCTTTCTAAGGCCGACGAGCTGGTGATAGCTATAGGCAGCTCCCAGTTCTGCTGCGTTCCGAGAAATCCGCTATCGGTGGACGAGAGGATGGAGATGCTGGTGAGAGCTCTCAGGAGGGAGGGCTTCCCCCTAGCGGATATAATGCTGTCATCCGTGCCTGATACGGGGTCACCAGAGGAGGACTGGGGGCTCCTAGTTCTAGACAGGGTGCCTAGGGTGGACATAGCCTTCTCCAACGATCCCGAGACGATAAGAGATCTCAAGAGGGTCGGTCTCGAGGTGGAGAACATTCCCTTCCTCAAGAGGGATCTGTACGCTGCCACTAAGATAAGGGAGCTCATGCTGAAAGGGGATCCCTCTTGGAAGGAGCTCGTGCCCCCCTCTGTGCTGGAGTTCCTCCTAGAGATCGACATGGAGAAGAGGGTGAGGGAGATCGAGAAGGGCTAGGCTGATCAGCCCTCCTCTCTGGGCACCACCCTCAGAGTGTCCGATTTGGCGGCCTCCAGTATCCTCCTTCCGACGGGGCTGCTCCTCGCCAAGGTGATCTTCCCCTTGGAGTCCGTGGTTAATGTGGCGATCTCCCTCTCCCCCGAGTAGATCGTCACCTCCGTTTCAGCCATCTCCGGCCCGAGATCCAAGATTATGGTGTGCTTCCTCTTCCTCAGCCTGTACCTTATGGGGGCTTCCAGTCCCTCGGGCGCCTTGCCCTTGCCCCTTATGGGCATCACCACTACCTCATCGCCGAAGGTGTAGATCTCGTACTCCACCGTGTCGGTCTCGAAGTCCTTCACCAGCACGACTGGCCTAGCCAGAGTGGCGTCCTTCATCCCAGCTGGCATCTTCACCGTTATCTTCAGGCTGTAGACCTTCTCCACCCTCCCATCCTTGATGAATATCACCGTGTCCACGACGTGGGGGAGCACGCCCAAGTCGACCCTACCGATGAACCTCTGTATGGCCTCTATCGGGAAGCCGCAGTGGACTACGCCCACCATCCCTATACCAGCGAGCCTCATGTCCACGAATATCTTGAAGTCTTGGGTCTTCCTCATCTCGTCGAATATCACGTAATCCGGCCTGACCAGTAAGAGGAGATCAGCTGTGTTCTCGAAAGAGCCAGCGAGCCTCCCGTACTGGGTCACCTCAGGACCCACCTGGAGGTCCCTCGGGGACTCGAGGGTCTTCACTATCCTCCCCTTGTCCTTGTAGAAGTCAGCCAAAGCGCTGGCGAACGTGGTCTTCCCAGCTCCCGGAGGCCCAGCTATTATTATGCCCTCTGCCCTCTCCCTGAGCCTCTTCTTCAGCTTGTCGCTCAGCTTGTAATCGTCTAGAGTGACCTTGACGAGGGGGCGCACGGCAGTTATCTCTATCCCGTCGGAGAAGGGTGGAAAGGCCACCAGTATCCTGAGGTCCTCTATCTGTATCACGTAGGCGTCGCCGTACTTCACCTCTATGAATGCGTTCGGATCCGTCTTGGCCCTCTCAAGTATCTCGTAGGCTATGGTCCTGACCTCGAACTCCTCCATCGGCTTGTCGGAGAGTCTCACCAGCCTGAACTCCCCGGGCCTTCCCTTCTTAGCTAGAGGTGGGGCGCCCTCCTTCAAGTGGACGCTCATCGTATCCTGGTCGAAGAAGTTGTAGAGCCTGAACTCCCCGTACTCGGGGCCTATGTACACGGCATCCACTCCCCTAGCCCTTAGAGCTAGGGTCACGACCCTATCGCCGGTGATCACCTTGGCCTTCAATTTCTCGGACAGCTCTGCCAAAGCATCGAGCCCCCTGCCCCTGTGTTCCTCCACCACGACTCTCTTGACGTACCCGTCCTTCTCCAAATCCCTCAGCCAGACCATCTCGGTGAGGGCACCCACGCTGAACCTGTCCCCCTTGGAAGCTTCTTCCTCCATCTGGGAGAGTGTCTCGGCTGGGACTACGAGCACGGACCCCTTTATGAGAGATAACCCAGGCTCGTACCTCAGGAGGGCCCTCAGCAGCACATCCTTACTCAGTATCAGGATCTCCTCGCTCATCCCTCCTTAGTCACGATGAAGGGTTATAAATTATTACTGAAAAATCCTCGCGTGCTTTACGTAAAGCTGGGAGGCTCTCTAATAACTCCTAAGAAGGAGGGAGCTTTCGAGGTAAGAGAAAGGATCGTACGAGAGGTAGCGAATGACCTCTTAGGGATTTCGCGGGAGAGGAGTCTCTTTCTAGCCCACGGGGCCGGCCCGTTCGGTCACGCACCGGTCAAGATGTACAAGCTACACGAGGGCTTCAAACCGGGCAGAGAGTTGGGCGTCTCGGAAACTTCGATAAGGGTGATGGAGCTGAGTCTGAGGATAGCCAGTTTGATGTGGGAGGAGGGCCTCCCGGTGATCCCCTTTCACCCCAGGTCCACATTCAGGAGGATCGGTGGGGGCACGATCTGCGATCTCTCCGCGGTGAGGGCGTGGATGGATCTCAATATGGTCCCGTTAACTCACGGTGACCTGATCTACGATGATGAGAGGGGGGTTTCCGTGCTGTCCGCGGATGAGATACCGATCTACCTAGTCCCCCTGGGTCTAGAGGAAGCCGTGTTCCTAGCCGATGTGCCGGGAGTTCTTAATGAGGATGGAGAGGTCATTCCGGAGATCACTGAGGCGGATATACCAGATCTGGGAAGACCTGCTTACGACGTGACCGGGGCAATGAGGGGCAAGCTGGAGGCGGCATTTCAGCTCGCTAGGTTGGGTGTGAAGGTTAGAATTGCTGGGTTCTCCGAGAAGGGAGACCTGATAAGGGTATTGAGGGGGGAATCGGGTACTCTAGTTAGGGTCTGAGCATAGGCTATATGAGGTCCTCCTCCAGTATGCTCTTGGGAGCTACCAGTATGTAGTACTTCTCATTCCCGGTGAGCTCCTCCAGGGCCCTCCTAGCCAGAAGGTCGGCAGGGTCCTTGAGTCCAGTCCTTTCAGCCACGTCCGAGTAGCTCACGAAGGGCTTCCTGCTCCTCTCCTCCAGTATCTTCATGAGGGTCTTCTTGCCCACCCCAGGCAGGAGCTCTAGTTGATGCAGCCTCGGAGTTATGGGAACGCTCTCGTTGAAAAAATTCACGAAGAACTGCTCCCCCTCCTGTATTATCTTCGCGACCACCGGCTCCAAGAGCATCCTCCCTGAGGGGGCCAGCTCGTCATAGCTCATGTACCTGAGGAACTTGCTGACCTCCTGTCTCGGCCCCTTACCCACGTAGACCTTCTTCATGGGGGAGACTTGGGCATTGGGCTTGAGTATGAACTCCATTATGATGAAGTAGCGATCTCCGATGAGCTGGACCCTCCTCCTAGCCTCGTCAACGTATAGTACATAGGCCCAGCTATCGTGGGGCTTTCTCCTGCCTGGGACATATCTCCACATCTTAGTGACACCGGGTTTCACTCTTCCTCCTTCAGCCCCTTCAATAAGTTAAGCATTTCCTTGTAGTCCGACTCACCTAAAAGAGGGTAGTCCTTGTAGAGGTAGGCCTTCAACTCCTCCACACTCTTTGGGAGCACATTGACCAGCATGACCGCGTGCTCCTCCTGGAGGTTGAACTTCACCACGAGCTGATCGACTACCTCTCTAGCCTTCGCGGCATCCTCCACCTTGGTGAACTTGGAGAGGTATGTGAGGAGCCTCTTCTGATCGAGGTTCAACCTCTCCATGTTGGAGGTCCACTTCTCGAAGACTAGGGCCTTCACCTCAGCGAGCGTGAGGGGCTTCCTCTCCCCACTTGCCTCTGACTGGGACAAGTTGATCCCTCATTCACTCCTTGTGCTTCTTGAGATGCACTGGGAGAACTATGAGATGCTTCACTTTGTTCCCTAGCTTCACATCCACCAAGTAGGCGTGGCCCCTCTTCCCTACAACCACGCCGACCTTGCCCTGGTACCTCCTGTGGGGCATACCCCCCCTCTCAGATGGTTCCACATCTATGACCACCTTATCCCCGACTTCGAACCCCCTCAGATACTTCGCGGGAGAAGGCCTTCCCCGCTCCCTCGGAGTCTTCGAGAGGAAGTCCCTGGACCTGTAGAGGAATCCGAATGATCTCCTTCCCATTTCAACTCACCCTATTCGTCAGTGACCGAGTACCTCTAACACATCCAGTTCCCTACAAAAAGCTTTTTTCCCCAATACCTCGGCAACGCTGGGGGTGGTTCCCCCCTCATCGCCCGATATTAACTCCTTGACGTAGAGCCCTCCGTCGCATAGAACGGTCATCTCGAAGGTCCTCTCGTCCAACTTCTTGGTCTTAACCTCGTAAACCTTTCTCACCCTCACTAAGTCCGCTCTCCTCCATGCAACCCTCTTAGGGGTCCTCTGCCTTATGACAGCCCCGGTGAGTTCCCTTTCAACCTTCTCAAGGTCCTTGTCGGTGACAACCCCATCCACTTCGACCAAGGCCCTGTAGAGCTTTCTTACCTCGGGAGATCCTTCCTTCAGTCTTCTTACCTCCTCCCTGTTGGAGTACCTGAGATCAAGTACTTCCACCTTACCTTTCCACTTAGCATTGATCTCCTCCTCTATCCTCTTTAGGTCGGCGCTCCTCCTTTTGGGATTAACCAGTTCCATCACGAAAGGCCTCCCCCTCCCCAACATCCGGGCATCCACGTCCTCT
Source organism: Thermoproteota archaeon (assembly GCA_030130125.1). NCBI lineage: Archaea > Thermoproteati > Thermoproteota > Thermoproteota archaeon. The sequence continues at coordinate 8,685 of JARZZM010000054.1, read as the reverse complement.
CTCCCGGCACCATGGAGCACATAATCGTCTGATTCAAAGAACTCCTTCATCACCTCACCTATCATCCCCTCCACAGACCCCTCCGCTATCTTACCTGTCCAATTGCACTTCTCGCATCCCCTACCGCCGCAGTAGGGACACTTCCTACGGGACTGGGATATGCCCCTCTCGAGCTTCCTGTACCTGCCGTATATGAAGACAGGGCTTATCCTAAGCTCAACGTCCTTAAGCGAGAGGTCGAAGGTCACCAAGACGTCGGGGTCTTTTTCTACGGGTGCGCCCGTCTCGGCGGAGAGGACGAGATCTAACCACTTGATCAGGGTTAGCTTCACCGATACCATGTTGGGAGGGTTGTACTTGGCTCTCAGTCGATCCTCCCTCTCGATCAACCATGGAGGCATTTTCACCCCGGCTTTCACACTGTTATATTCGATGCTGGATAGCAGCCTCAACGCCCTCTCCACCAGATCATCCATGGAATTCTCTATCAGATTGTCGCAGACCGCACATGGTCCCTCAGAACTCCTCCCGGTGAGTTCCAGTATGCTCCCAAGAGCTGCTCCTTTCACCGCATTGGGGATCGCTCCGAGCTTCTCGCCCACCAAGCTGCCAAGGCAGAACCTGCAAAGTCTCCCCTCTTTCCCGACTATCTCCCTTACCAGTTCGAAATCAGGCTCCAAGGCCCATCCTCCTCATCAAACGTCTCATCTTGGCTGGAGAGGACATTGACTCCATCATCCTCTTGACCTGATTGTATGATTTGAGGAGCCTCCTCACGTCCTTGGCGGTTACTCCCGAGCCCCTAGCTATCCTCTCTACCCTGCTTCCCCTGATAAGAGAGGGTTCCCTCCTCTCCTCCGGGGTCATTGAATTAATTATGGCCATCCACCGGTCCATCTCCTTCGGGTCGAACTCCAAGTTGGAGAGCCTTCCGCCCACCCCGGGTATCATCTCCAAGAGCTTGTCCAAGGGACCTGCCTTCCTGAGCTGCTGAAGGTACTCCCTGAAGTCCTCCAAGTCGAATTTGCCCTTTGAAATTCTATCCAAGAGCTCCGACTCCTTGAAAGCCTCTTCCATCCTTCTAGCCAGTTCTACAATGTCTCCTCCGCCTAAGAGCCTAGAGACGAACCTGTCAGGGTCGAACCTCTCCAAGTCATCGAGCTTCTCACCGGTTCCTATGAAGTATATGGGAGCGCCCGCCGCAGCCACCGCCGAGAGAGCACCTCCTCCCTTGGCCGCTCCATCCAGCTTGGTTACGATTACCCCACCTATCGGGATGCTGTCTGCAAATGCCTTCGCCTGATTGTAGGCAGCCTGTCCTATGGTGCCGTCCACCACCAGAATTACCATGTCTGGTTTAACCGCCTCGTAGTACTCTCTCAGCTCCTTCATGAGCCCCTCCTCTTCCTTATGCCTCCCGGCGGTATCCACTATGACGATGTTGTATTTCTCCTTCCTGAACCTCTCTAGGCCGTCCCTCATTATGCGGACCGGATCATCGTGATCCTCCCAGAATACCGGTATCTCGCCCCCGACCATCTGCTCGAGTTGAAGCTTCGAAGCTGGCCTTATCACGTCGGATGACACGATCGCTACCTTTCCGTACCTCTTAGAGAACCAGTGGGCGAGCTTCGCCACCGTGGTGGTCTTGCCTGATCCCTCTATACCTACGACTAAGATCACGTTGGTCCTCTTACCGTCGATCTCTATCTCGGCTGGTCTCCTTCCCAATAGGTTGGTGAGCTCCTCATAGAGTATCTTGACGGCCAGTTCCCTCCTGCTGAATCCAGGAGGGGCATCCTCCTTGAGAGCACGTTCCTTAACTCTCTTGGAGAGTTCCAAGACTAGTTTAACGTTGACATCCGCCTCTAAAAGAGCCCTCTGGACATCCCTGAGGAACTCGTTTATCGCCGATTCATCTACTACGGGTCGGCCCCTCAGCCTGCTCACAGCCTTCCTCAGGGACGTCCCGAGCTTATCTAGGACCAATCCTCCTAACCGCCGCCCCTTATCCTAACGATCTTCCTCTTGCCCATGGACTCCCAGTACTCGACCTCTATGCCTGGCTGCAGCTTGGAGGCCAGATCGGGATCCTCAGGTATGGGAAGCTCGAACATGTCGTAGCTGCTCAGGTCCATCAGCTGGACGGTGTTCCCGTAGACGCTAGTCACCTGCGCCGTCTTCTTATCCACTATGGGGATCTCCACCAAGGCATCAGCCGGGAATATCTTGGACCTCCTAGTCCCGTCGAAGATTCCCCTGGCCTCTATCCTCACCTTGGCGGCCCCGTGCTTCCCGGGCTTGGACTTGGACACGCTGAGGACCTCGCAGGGTTCACCATCCAGAACGACGTAACTGCCCTTCTTAAGCTCTCCAGCACTACCTCTGGTAACGGACAAGGCTTATCCCTCCATAAAGGGGATGTGAAAGGTTACCTATAAGACTTCTGGAACCTCGCCCTGGCGCTCCTGCCGCCATACTTCTTGGGCTCCGTCTGTCTGGGATCTCCCTTGAGTATGGTCCGGTCGTACTCCTTGAACAGCTCTTTGAGATGCTCACTACCGGTGTACTCCACGAGGGCCCTTCCCACGGCCATCCTGACGGCATCTGCCTGGGCCATGAACCCTCCCCCCTTGACCCTCACGTAGATGTCGATGTCGGAGACGTAGTCCTTCGCAAGCCAGAGGGGCTCCAGTATCTTCATCCTGACGAACTCGTTCGGAGCATATACCTCGACCGGAAATCCGTTTATGTAGAGCCTTCCACTTCCCTTCCTTATGACGGCCATAGCCCTAGCGGTCTTCCTCCTAGATGAAGCAAGGGCGAGAGCACCATTACGCCTACTCCTGCTCGACATACTTTACCCCCTTCCAACCCAGCTGTTTAGCCAGCCAGAGCACGGTCACATAACCCTTGGTCTTCTTCGGTTTGAGTGACTGCACTGTATATTTAATGTATGTCCTCTCGTCCTCTTTGAGGCCGACGTCCTTCTCCACATCGGCCAGCTCCTCAGGAATCCCTATGAAAACCCTTAGCCTCCTCAGGGCCTCCCTGCCCTTGGCCTTCTTCATGGGGAGCATGCCCCTGACGGTCTTCCAAACTATTCTGTCCGGGGTCCTCGGCTGTACCGGCGACTTCCTAGGGTGTATGGTGCTCTGAATGGACCTCCTAGTCAGGTACTTCTTCAGTATCGTTTGGGGATTGCCCGTGATTACCGCCTTCTCGGCATTGACTATGGCCACTCTCTTACCCTTCAACAGTTCCTTGGCCACGTAGGAGGCCATCCTGCCGAGGATCTTCCCCTCAGCGTCCACCACCAAGTCGTACTTCATCCAACCACCTCACATGACTATCCTCGTGTTCGAGCCCTTGGGGTTCTCCTCCACGTATTCATCGAGCAAATAGGCCTTCCCACCGGCCTCCTCGATCTTCCTTCTTGCTGCGGACGAGAAGCTGGCTGCGGCCACGATAACGGGTTTCGTGATCTCCCCCTCGCCTAGGACCTTTCCAGGCACCACGATCGCCGCCGCTTCCCCTGCGTACTTGTCTATCTTCCAGAGATTAACCTCTATCCTAGCCCTAGTTGGCCTCCGGAGCTTCTCCGCGACGGCCCTCCAAATTGGGGCGTTGTTAACCCTGGAGGCCTTCTCAAGCCTGTTTATCATCCTTATCAACCTTGGGTTCGTCGGTCCCGTGGGCTTCACTTCTATCCTCCTCTCACATAGGGGGCGTTGCCGGCTTTAATAAAGATGCGTGGTGCGGGGGGTGGGATTTGAACCCACGCGGGCCTGACGCCCACCCGCCCCTCAAGCGGGCGCCTTGGACCTGGCTTGGCTACCCCCGCTTCCAATCTTCCCCTAGGGGTCTCCCCTATTAAAGCTTAATCATCCAAGCCTCTCCAAAAATTCGTTGAACTTGAGCTTGAGCTGGTTTATAGCCTCCAAAAGGACCTCCTGCGCTGACAGGGCGCCGGTGGTCTCGTACCTCAGAATTATCCTAGAGTCATCCCACTCCCTGACGACTCTATCTGGGTTATCCAGTCTGCATCTCTCCAAGGCTTCCAAGCACCCCTCGCAGAGAACCGGGTAATCCACTAAGACCTTCTTTTCCCTCTTCTTCACGCACTCATCGCACTTCGAGAGGTCGCATTCCTTGAGCAGGTCCTTGCTCAGTTCGTACACGGGCATGTAACTGTAACCGACAGCGACGGCTGGCTGCCACTTCGAGTGATCTTTCCCCTTGCCCAGTCTAGCCACCGCTTGGAGTCTTATCCTTTGACCCTGTCGCATCTTGATTATCGGGATCCTCTCATTTGCTGGAACGATTAGGGGGTCTGATGACTTGAGTTCCCCAGAGTAAACGGTTTCAACGTCTTCCTTGGCCTCCCTGTCGAGTTCAAGGACTACTGTCCTCTCAGGATCCGCTCTGACCACGTCCAAGTCGGTCTTCAGCGGGACCATGGCTAGCCTGTGGGCGATGTATTCATCGAAGAAAGGGGTCGAGTTCTCGAAGAATATCACCTCATCGACGGCGAATATTGGGACCTCCGATATTATGGCCCTCCTCAGGGCATTCACCAAGGGCGGCTTCGCCTCCTCCACCACTATAACCGCTTCACCTTCTGTGAGTTTTACGATCCTAGCCCTCAACGTCTTCACCCTTCCTACTGAGGATCTCGACCCACGGGTTGCTTAATATCTCTTCAAGTATGTCCTCGGACCCCGTGATCGGGGGTTCCCCGGATCCCCCGCTCCCTTGCGTGGATGGAATATTAACTTGATGGCCGTATCCAAGGGCGGATTCCACCCTCTCTCCCTCTCCAGTTCTAACAGCCTCTGGTTCGGTCGATTGCTCTCTCTTCACCTCCCTCCTGAGCTCGGTGGGCTCCAACCTAGGGGGAATATTGCTCCTCCCAGCCCAACCAGCTGGAGGTAAATTGACTGTCCCTTGCTGGCTTCCCAACAGTCTTATCATCGCCTCCAGAAGCTCCACTCTCTTCTCCAGCTCGTGTATCTTATTGAAGAGGTCTATCTCATTACCCTTCCTCACCTCCTCAATGATAGACTTCATCGACTGATCTATGGTCCTCTTTATCTCGTTTAGAATCGCAGTTAAGCTGTCCTCCCTGCTCTTATTGGGCTCCTCGTACTTACTACCGCGCTCCTTCCTCTCCTCGACCACGATAATGGTTCTACTCTCCTCCTTCCTGAGGGAGGGCCTGCGGGTCCTCCTACTGGTCGCTCGCTCCTCGGAGGGAAGGCTGGTGGGGGTGGGAGATAATGGCGACCCGAGCTCCGAGAGGGATCTTACCACGATGTATATGCTTTCATCGAGCTCTTCCGATCCGGCCGACAGCTCATTTACCATCTCTGGCGAGGTCCAGACCTCCACTCGGTCAAACTCTATGCCTGCCCTCCTGTGGGAGTTTATCAGGTCCCTCAGCCATATAAATGGATCGCCATCCAAGGATGGGTCATATAGAGCGACCAAGGAGCGGATGCTTCCCCTCCTACCCTCTATTTTGAGGATGATGGTGCGTCCATCCAAGCCCAAAGACTCCACTTGAACGTGTCCTGTCCTCCTGTACCAGCTGAGCAGGGGTTCTATCTCCTCTAAGTTATCCCCCGGCACTAGGGTTACCTCATCCTAATTAGGGTGCACGGGAATAAAAGTTTGGGAGGGATCAGACCCTCCTCCCTCTCCTGCCGTGTGGTCTCCTGCATCCATCATGGGGTATAGGCGTGACGTCCTCAACCCTGATGAGTATGAGACCCGATCGAGAGAGTCCTCTTATGGCCGCTGTGGCCCCGGGTCCCGGGATCCTGCTCTTTATCCCGCCGGGGGCTCTGACCTTGACTATGAGATGGGTTACACCCTTCTTCTGGGCCTCCTTGGCGGCGGCCATCGCCGCCTTGAGGGCTGCATATGGCGACCCCTCGAGCCTGTCGGCGTCGACGAACATGCCGCCGGAGTACCTGGCCAAGGTCTCTGCACCGGTTATATCGGTGATGTGGACTATGGTATCGTTGAAGGAGGAGTAGATGTGAGCCACGCCGATCTTGCCCTTCTTCTGCGTAGACATGAGATCACCTTCCTCATCATTCGGCCTTCTGCTCAGGCTGCTCAGCCTGCTCCTCTAAACACGCGGGATGCGTGCATTCTATGGTCTCCTCTTCTTCTAGAGTTACCAGGTAACCTGGCTGCTTTATCCTCCTGCCATTGATCCTGATGTGACCGTGAGTTATCAGCTGCCTCGCCATGTAGGGAGTTTTCGCGAAGCCCTTCTTCCAGACAATTGTCTGGAGCCTCCTCTCCAAGAACTGATCGACCGTCAGATCGAGGAGGTCATCCAAGGTGGCGTCCTCCCCGACTATCCCGAGCTTCTGGAGCCTCCTTATTATGGGCTCGACCTTCACCCTCTCCTCCTCTGGAGCCGCCAGTAGCTCTCTGGCTATCCTCCTGTACTTCTTAGCAAGATAGCTCATCCTCCAGAGCTCCCTCTTGTTCCTCAGCCCGTAGTAGCCAGCTAGCCTGTTTGTCTCCTCTAGGACTCGTCTATCCCAGGGCTTGTAGGGCCTCTCATATTTCTTCCTCGGCTTCTTCGGATCCCCCATTAGGTATCACCTCACTTCTTCCTCTGGTACCCTACGGTCCTCCCAACCCTTCCGGTGGTCTTGGTCCTCTGCCCCCTCACCTTGAGGCCAAGCTCATGTCTTATTCCCTTCCAGCTCCTTATCTTCTTCATCAAATTGATGTCTTGGGTCACGACCCAAGATATGTCATCTCCTATCAGGATTCTGGACTCGTTGGTCTTCGGGTCCCTCTGCCGGTTCATCATCCACCAAGGTATGCCGTACTTATCGGGATTGTTGACTACATCCTCTATCTTCTCCAGTTCCTCGTCAGTAAGCTCTCCGAGAAGCTTGTTCGGTGGAATACCAGCCTTCATAAGGATCGCTTTAGCTAGAACGAAACTTATTCCCTTGACATTTGTCAGGGAGATGAGCACCTGCTTAGTACCGTCTAGGGTCGTGTTGAGAAGCCTTACTATCCTCCTTAGCTCCGCAGTTTCCGACAATTCCTCACCCCTCTTTCGGAACTTGGGGTATTGAGTGTAATATAAGATTTTGCTCCGCCGGCGGTTCAGGTGAGGAGAGTGGAGAGATGGCTCCGATTCCAATGGGGGGATGGGAGCTGACAATTACACGGGTGGCGCCGGGGGAGGGATTTGAACCCTCGCGGCCCAGTGGGCCACTGGCTCTCCAGGCCAGCCCCCTTCCTGGCTAGGGCACCCCGGCTACCTCCGTACAACAACTTTACAATTGGGGGATTTAATAGTTGCGCACCTAGTCAGGCCTCCTTCCTCTTCCACATTGGAGGATAGAGGTCCCTAGGCATTATGACTCTCTCGATAGCGGCAGCCACACCCGATTCCGAAGAGACCATGTCTTCAGAGGTCATGGTTGATCTCCCTATTGCCACAAGCTCGCCCTTTAGGGTCATTATCGCCACCAAACCACCTTTCTTTATGTCTTTGGATAGCATACTCACTCCTTTGACCTTCAGGGAAGCACCGTGGGTAATAGAGGCGACCGCACTGTCCTTGACGACTATCTTTGGTAGGTGTGCAACGGCCACCTCGAGAGGGAGCACCACTTCTCGGAGACGGTCCTCCTCTCCTCGCTCCTTCCACCGGACGTAAGCCTCGTAGAGATCTTGAAGTGTCACGCTCTCCCTCTCGTTGAAGATGCCGGATCTCGTCCTTCTCAACTCCCTCATGCTAGCTCCCACTCCTAAATACTCCCCGATATCGAAGAACAGCTTTCTTATGTAGGTCCCCGATTCCACCCTCGTCATGAGGAGGTGGAACCGCCCCTCGCTCTCCAGTAGCTCCAGCTCGTAGACCCTCCTCACCCTCAGGGTCCTCTTCACTGCCGACTTGACTGGGGGCCTCTGGAATATCGGTCCGGTGAACTTGTCCAATGCTTCCCTCAGCTCGCCCTCATCCACATCCCCGTGCAGGTAAAGGACTCCGACGTATTCCTTGTCGGAGCCCGCGATCAACCTGCTCAGTTTGGTGGCGTTACCCAGAACTATGGGTAGGACCCCTGACACCTTGGGATCCAAGGTCCCGCAGTGCCCTATCTTCCCGGGATATTCCAAGATCCTCTTGACGAGCTTGGTCACAGTATGGGAGGTGGGTCCCCTAGGCTTGTCCAAGTTTATGATTCCATTGTCTAAGTAAAAAAGAAGGGGTCTCTCACGGGGCCTGTAACCGTAGGGTCCCGGTTCAGCTATTCTCTTCACTATGAGCTCTTCCTGGGCGTCGGTGAAAGATCTCATCAGGATTCCTCGGACCCTTCAACCGGCTTGCCCCTCTTCCTTTCCCTCTTTTCCTTCTCCTCTAGAAGCTTCTGGTATAGATCGGTCTCCTTGAGGGCTTCCAAGACCTCTTCGTCACTCGCCCCCTCTGATATGTCGAGCTTTATCGGCAGGGGTACGAGATGCTTCACGTTGACCCTCCTCCTCCTGACCCCGGTCAGGTCCCTAGGCCCCGTGACCTCCACGAAGTTGTCATCAATTACCTTGACCACTACACATACTCTGCCAGCTTCCCTACCGGCTATCTTTCTACAGACTCTTCCTACCTCTATCACTGCCATATGAGACACCCCCTCTCGCGAG
>JARZZM010000053.1 GCA_030130125.1 Thermoproteota archaeon | reverse complement strand
GGTTGGAGAGGGCTCTATCCACTTCCTCCTTTATGTTCAGGACCGTCTTCCTGTAGGGAACAGGATCCGCGTTGGGGTGGTCCCTGCACCTGCCGTTGACCCTCTTGCCGCAGACAGGACAGAACATGAGTGGGACCGTTCTAGCCCCGCATTTCGGGCATTTGTACCTTGTGGTCTTGATCCCGCAGCTGGGGCACACTCTAAAGGCCACTTCGACCTCCACCTTGCCCTGATTGTAAGCGGCCTCCATAGAGCGGGTCATTCCCTTGAGTCCCCCTATGGGGAAGAGCAGATTAACTGGAGGCTTCATCTTCCTAGGCTTAGCTTTCTCTGGCCTACCAACTCTCATACCGATCTTCGTGGGGCCCTTGGGCATCACCTTGACATCCAAGTGCTCATTGAGGAATCTTAAGGTTTCATATTCAGAAATTCCGTCGATATCGACTTCGGCGGGTATCTTGGATGCCAGGTAATCCAAGAGAGTCGCGTCGTCTCCTTCCACCCATAGCATGTTCATTCCCACTCTATGGGGAACCCCGAGTCTCTCCAAGATGTCCTTGATCTCCTCACTAGCCCTGAGAGAGACGGCCTTTCCGGATCTGGCCCCCTCCCTCACGGCCTCGAGCAAGGTGAGTAGTTCCCTGACCTTCACGTGCTCCCAGAAATAGGTGTACCTCGGATGGAGCGGGACATCGAACTTCTTGGATATCTCCAAGGCCTCTAAAAAGGAGATCCTCTGCCATCTCTCCACGGGAGGATCTATTCCCATCTCTTTAGCCTTCTCTCTCAGGAGAGAATACCACCACTCCTCCACCCAAGCCGATGGGAGGAGCTTGTGGTTGTTCTCGAGGAACTCCCCGAAACCTATCAGGACATCCCCCAAGTGCAGAATCTTCTCCACCGAACCAGCTAACTCTCTGGCCTGTTCGGGATTGTCGATCTTGATCACGCTTCCATCCCTGAGCCTCACGATGGGTCCTTCTATCCAATCCACCGGCATCACCACGGCGCTCTTCCCGGGCCTCTCGATCCTGACCTGAGTGCCCACCGCCACGAAGCTATCCAGCACATACATGGTCGCAGGGTTCATCCCGATGCTCGCCAACCCCGTGTTTCTGGATCTGCCGTACCTCAGCCTGAATCCCCCGATCCTAGAGGGGTGAGCTAGTATGGGCCTTCCCATGACGGCGTCCTTTAGGTACTTGTACGAGGGCTCCACAACCGGGCAGCCCTCATCCCGTGCTCCTTCTCCTCCTCCCTCTTCCTTCCCACCGTCCCCCCCCAGCCATCTCCAAGCGGAATCGTCGAAATCCTCTATGGACTCTTTGAGCTGTTTTATGATTCTCTTCAGCTTCTTAGCTTTCTGTATGACGCAGTCATTGATGACCAAGACGGCCCCCCCTCTTATCCTGTTGGTCTCCACCCTAGGGAGGTTTCTGAAGGAGGAGACCTCCTCCTTCTCTGTGGGGGGACCCGTTACCTCGATTGGTATGTGCATGACCGCCCTCCTAACCTCCTCTGGCTCGGAGTTGTACTGCAGATGGGCCACCCTCTTGTACAGGAAGACCTCCTCTGTGTACCTCTCCACCTCCTCGTGGGTGGGAACGTACCTGCCCAAACCCAACCTCTGCCTTACGTAGTCAGCCATCAGAACGCTCATAGCCCCCTCAGTACCCCCAGCGGTTCTTATCGGTCCGTTATAGTACACTGAGAGGTAGGTGTCGCGACCTGCACCCTTTATGGCCACCTTGCTTATTCCCTCAATCGGAGCGGAGACCGTAGCATCGGTTATTATGGCCATACCAACTCTTAACGCCAGTTCAGCCCTGTATTCGTCGTCTCCCCCGACATCTATCTTGGGGACCTCACCCTTCCTAGGGATTATCTCAGCTATGACCCTGAAAGCCGTCTCTACCTTATTATCAGTCTTCTCTAGCCAGTGCTTGACCCTGTCTCCCAAGGACTCCACGTTGAAGAGCGCTACTATCCTCTCATGGAGCTCGTTCGCTATCTTTATTTCCACATCCTCCTTGGGGTCATAACCCGCAGCTCTGGCCTTCTTGGCGACCTCTAATACCCTCTTAAGGTCCTCTTCGAGCGAAATGAAGTACCTCTCATCTACCGACATATCCCGGTTAAGGCGCCCCACCGAGGGTATAAAGGATGGCCCGGGACATCAAGTCCATCCGAGATACTTAATTTAGAAGTGAAAGTTGTAAAATCTGGGTGCTTTGAAATGGGAAGGAGAAAGAGGAGAACCACTCTCCCGGTCAGAAAGAGGAGGAAATCAGCCTTCTTCAGGTGCCCCGTTTGCCAGCACAACTCAATAATGGTTGAGCTCCACGAGAAGGAGGGAAAGGCCGTCATCAAGTGTTTCAACTGCGGGCTAGTTGAGGAGATCGAGATGAAGCCGGGAGAGACGAAGGTTGACGTCTACACCAAGTTCTTCGACTCTTACATAGAGAGGGCGGAGGGAGCCTGAACTCATCCCTCCCCTATTACCTCAGGAACGAACTTAGGATTATCTATAACTTTGGTTTCCTCGTGTGCCCTCTTGAGGGCCTCCAGATTCACATCAGTGAGCCTCTTCATCATGGCCTTGACAGAGCTCTCGGCGCTCTCAAGACCCACGATGCCTGTGGCCTTCACCAAGGCTCCGACCATAGCTGAGTTGGGAACGGGGAGTCCAGCCACTTTCAACCCTAGTTCCATGGAGATGGCGGTGGCATCCACAGTGGCGAGCCTCCGCACTCTCTTAGGGAGGAATATCTCCGCGGGATCTTCGGGCACGTTCATAACGACTATCGTGTCGGGCTTTACGCCCCTCCAAGCCACCTCCAGATTGAGGAACATGGGATCCAGCAGGACCAATATATCAGGCTCGTATATTTGGCTCCTCAGCCTTATAGGGGAGCCGGAGACCCTAGTGAACGCCATCACAGGAGCGCCTCTCCTCTCAGCTCCGAAGAATGGAAATGCCTGAGACCATTTACCCTCCAAGAAGGCAGCCTTAGCCACGATTCTTGAGGCGAGAACGGCGCCCTGACCGCCCCTACCGTGCCACCTGATCTCGATAAGGTCGTCCCCCAAATCCGTTCCCCAGGTTCTACGGGTGTAAACTTTTTAAAACCGTATTGCACCTCACCCTGATGCCAGTGTTCCCTTTAAGGGGGTGCTTATTTGGTAGAGTCTGAGGATGTTCCAGTCGATATCGACCTAGATAAGGGATCTGATTCCCTTAATCCTAGTAAGGAGACTAAATCTTCCGGAAAGAAGTCCTCGGGAAAGTCCTCCTCCAAGGCTAAGAAGACCGCAAAAGTTAAGAAGGAGAAGAAGGCACAGAAAAAGACCAAAACCGCTAGAACCAAGAGGGTAAAGAAGGCGATCAAGTATGATCCGACCGAGAACTTCATGGTACCCAAGCACGAGATAGTCAGCGAGGATGAGAAGAGAGAATTGGAGAGGATGTACGGGTCCTTGGATATGTTTCCCAAGATACTTGTGACCGACCCCATAGTGATGAAGTTGGGGGCGAAGGAGGGAGATCTGATCCGGATACATCGTGAGGAGGGCTTCTATTACAGGTATGTGGTTAGTAGAAGTTGATTTTTACG
>JARZZM010000052.1 GCA_030130125.1 Thermoproteota archaeon | reverse complement strand
GGCTTCTTAGGACGATATTGGAGGCTGAAGAGCAGCATCATGATTTCGTCACTACCGTGCTGGAGGGTCTGTGAGCGGTGGATGAGGAGGTGATGTGTATGGTCGAGAGGTTCGGTGATATGATACAGACCGCCTCCCACGAGGAGGAGGCTACTAGAGAGAAGCACACTCCCTTCATAGAGGCCCCTGATACCGTGAAGGTTGGGGAGGAATTCGAGGTCACTGTTATAGTGGGGAAGGAGGTGCCCCATCCCAACAAGTGGGAGCACCACATCAAGTGGGTCCAAGTCTTCGTGGAGGAGGAGGGCAGACCCTACAACCCCGTTCATGTCGCAACCTTCGACATGGGCCCAACCTACGGGGAACCCAAAGTGAAGTTCAGGATGAAGCTTCAGAAGAACTCGAAGCTCTGGGTGATAAGCTACGGCAACCTCCACGGTCTCTGGGAGGCTTCCAAAGAGATCAAGGTCCAGTGATTCACGAATTTCCCATCATCTTTTTATTGGATTTACCGCCTCCATAAGGTGTGTCCATCATGCTAACCTCTGAGTTAGACGTGCGAATCGACGCTAAGGACAGGCAGATCCTAGAGTACCTGTTAGCTAACGGTAGGATGTCCCTGAAGGAGATAGGGAAAAAGCTGGGGATAAGCGACGTCGCGGTTAGGAAGAGGATCAAGAAGCTTGAGGGGGCCGGGATAATCAGGGGGTACACGGTCAAGGTCAATCCCTCTGCCTTAGGGTACACGGTAGTCTCCCTTACCGGCGTGGACGTGGAGCCGGGCGATCTGATAAGGGTGGCCAGAGAACTGACCAGTAGGGAGTACGTCAAGTCGGCCTGGATCACCGCTGGGGATCACTCCATCATGCTGGAGATCTGGGCCAGGGACAGCAAGGAGATGGATGAGATCTTGGCTGAGATCTCGAAGATGAAGGGGGTTACGAGGGTCTGCCCTGCAGTCATAACCCAGAGGCTGAAGGCCAGGTGCTGACTCCAGTCAGGCATGTCAGAGCACCTTCCCTCCTCTCTTATGCGTGTAAAGGACTACCACCGAGTGGGTCGCCTCGACCCCCTCCACCTTCAGCAGCTTGTCCTTCAGGAACTTCCTGAACTCCACGGTGTTCTCGGCCTCTACCACAGCTACTACATCGAATTCGCCGGTCACCTCGTACAGGTCCACGACCTCGGGATACTCCTTCAGAGCCTCGGTGACCTTGTCTAGGAGCTTGCTCTCCACCCTTATACTCACGATCACTAAGGTCATGCCATCCCCACCCTCCTCATCTCACCTCATCCCATCCTACCTGACCCTCATGAATACCAGTCTGCCCCTCACCCTCTCCAAGAGGGTCCTCGGGAGCCTGTAGGCTTTACCTTTTAACTTACCCCTCCCGAACACGGCGACGAAGTCATAGGGTTCTGCCTCCTCCGCCAAGGAGCTCTCGTCCCCCTTGACCACGAACACCGTCACCTCGTAACCCCTCCTCCTGAGGATCGAGGCCGCCTCCTCCAAGTGGGAGAGGGCAAGCTCTTCGAGCTGACGCATCTCCTCCAAATCCTCTGCTGACACCAGGTCGGTGAGGAAGAGCCTGTGCCTCCTATCGAAGTACTCCATCAGGACCTTGGCTACCACCTCTGCCGGTATGCCCGGGGGGACTATGGCCAGCACCTCCATCTTGTAAGCGGCTGGCCTCACTTCATCGGCGTGGAGGCGTCCCATCACTGGGAGACCCTTAGTCCTCCTGTAGGCGGAGTAGAGAAGGAGACCCGCAGCGAGCCAGAGCGTGCCCAAGCTCCTCCCGATCGGGTGAAAGACCACCATGAGCATCAGTATTATCAGGGCAGCGATGCTCCCAATGACGCCGGTCAGGGGCTTGTCTAGAACGGTGGGACTCTTCCAGGGCCTATAAGCCTCTCGATCCAGTTTCCTGAGTCGGAGGATGGATAGATTGACGAACACGTAGGTGATTAGGGCGGCGAAGGTGTAGAGGTCGGCGACCTTCTCAAGACCGCCGAGGAAGGTGAGGGCCATCCCTATCCCGCCGAAGAAGAGGATGGATCGAGTGGGGGTCCTGAACCTAGGGTGGATCTGGTTGAACCAAGAAGGCATTTGGCTGTACTTCGCCATGGAGAAGACTATCCTGGAGACGCCAACCACCCCGGTGTTCGCTGATGCTAGGTTGACCGTGAAGCCGGTGAACGCCACGAGGTAGGCCAGAGGCTCGCCCACGTAGGCTATTCGCCTCGCCATTGTCACCAGAGGGCTCTCTAGGTCTCTAGCCAGATGCTCCCAAGGCAGCATCCCCATGCTGAGGACCGAGAGGCCTAAGGCGTACACGAGGACCATCAGGACCGAGAGCTTGGTCGCCAAGGGGATCCACCTGTAGGGCCTCTTCGTCTCCTCAGCAGCCTGTGCGATGGAGGCTATGCCCACGTACGAGCTCATCGCCAGCGTTACCCCGTAGATGAAGTTCTGGCTCCTCAGATCCATGAAGGGTATGTAAGAGACGTCGAGAGGGTGGGGGGAGCCTATCTGGGTGATCTGAGAGAGGAAAAGGGGGAGGGAGAAGTTGAAGAGGAAACCCAAAAGGAGGATGGCTGATTGAACTAGTAGGCTGGGTACGACCATCATCTCGTTAAGGGTAGACGACTCCTTGACCCCTATTATATTCACGATAATGAGGAAGGAGATCATCGTGAGAGTGGTGATGACGAGGTTTCCGACGTGGAAGGGGCCCACCTGCGTAAATTCACCTATCGAGGGGATGAAGTAGCTCAGATACCCCGCTGAAGCCATGGCGAAAAGGGTTATATCCACGGTGTAGGCTAGGAGCATCATCCACCCGGCCACGAAGCCGGCGAGGTCGTTGAAGGCCTTCATGGAGTAGATCTGAACACCTCCAGCGTAGGGGTAAGTGGAGGCCAGCTCGGCGTAGCTGAGGCCCGTCGCAACGTAAAGGATCGCCGCCAGCGCGAATGCAAGGGGCGAGCCACCAGCTGCGTAGAGGGCCACGAGTCCAAGCGCGACGTATATATCGGCCCCGACATCGGCGTAACCCATGGAGAAGGAGCCGAACCAGCCTATGTCCCTCTTTAGTGCTACCCTCTCCTCCCGCCTCTCCCTCCGCACTCCCCCACCCGACCGCCCATGCTCGGCTCGAACGGAAGCCCATTATTAAAAGGATTAACATCCTACTCTGGCTCGCTGCCCGTGGCCCACCTGTTCACTAGGAACTTGGCCAAGAAGGGAGCTCCAAAGGCAGTGACGAGAGAGTAAAGTACCAGAGAAGAGTAAAGGACGTCATCTATTGTTCCCAGCCTCAATCCTGTTTCAGCAGCTGCTATGACGAGGCTCAGTTTGGCCCACATTATTGTACCCATTACCACGGATCTCTTGATCCCAAGGACGTTCCTCGCAGATACGGTAACACCCAGAACCTTTCCCAGCAGGCTCAAGATTATGAGTCCGGGAAGGAGCCATAGATTCGTCTTCAGGATCGCGTCAACCACGTTTACCTTCACCCCCGTCAGGAGGAAGAACGCTGGGAGGAAGAGAGCATATCCGAAGGAAGCTAGGTTCCTGAGTAGGTACTCACTGGAGTATATGAGCTCCGATACCAAGACGCCAGCGAAGAAGGCACCTATCACCCCGTGAACCCCAGAGGCCTCGGCCATGGCAGCAAATATTATCATGAGGACCATGCTGAGCCTCGTGGAGAAGTGGTACCTCCTCTCTAGGGTCTGAACTTTCTCAGTCAGCCTGGAGTACGCCTTTATCAGCTTGTAGGAAGGATAAAGGACTAGGAAGAGGAGTAAGAGGACCCAGATGGTGTCCATGGAGAGATTCGAGCCCTCCACGAAGAAGGCGAGTAGGAACATGCTCAGCATGTCCGAGACAGCGGTCGCCCCGAGCAGCAGATCGGAGAAGGAGGGGTTGCTGTGTCCTCCTACCTCCAGCAGATGCCTCATCTCAAGCACCGTCGGGAGGACTACGCCCACGGAGGTGGTAGAGGAAACTACGCCTATAAGCCAGGGATTCACTCCGATCGCCTTTCCTAGGGCGTACCCCATCAGGAAGGGCACCAAGGTAGCGGCAGTGCCCACTAAGAGCGAGGTGAAGAAGTTCTCCTTGAGGAACTCGAGCTCCACCTCAAGCCCGGCCAGGAACAGCAGATATATAAGGCCAAAATCGAAGAGGAACGAGAACCAAGGGAGATCTGGCTGCACTAAGTTCAGGAAGGACCGCCCTATCACGATCCCCATGGCTATCTCCACGACGACGCAGGGGACTCCCGTTTTTCTGGCTATGAGTGGGCAGATAATGGCGAGGACTCCCAACAAAGCCAGCTGAACTATCTCCGACGCCAAGGACTATCCCCTTCAACGAGCGGTTAAGCGGTCCAGCGCCTCCAGATCAACGTACTTGGAGAGCTCCTCGTCCATGGAAAGCATGTGCGCCTCTACCAGTTGAGCGACCTTCCTGCCCAGAGGTGTGAGCCTGTAGTAAACCCCCCTCTTCGTGTCAGGCACCTTCTCCTTCACCAAGAGTTCGCTATCCTCGAAGTAACGCTTGATGTAGTAATCCAAACTTACGATCTTTGACCTCTCGTCCTCTACCCCCTTATCTCCCCTCTTCCTCATCTTGTTCCTGATCTTCACATACTTTATTAGGGTTTGGGGGGATGCGAGCACGCCAGCCTGTTCGAGCCTGCTGACCGCGTAAAGTATGGCGAGGGAGACCTCGTTCAGCTTCCAGGTTGGGTAGGCTATCAGTTCCCTGTACCCGGCCTCGTCCAGCTCTATGGCCCTGGCGTTTAGATAGAGAGCCAGGTGAAAGAGAGGGATCTTGAGGAATCCGGAGCATACGACCAAGATCCTCAGCTTCCTCTGACCTCCTGAGGAGTTGATCTTCCTGATCCTTTTGGCCAGCCCCACCATTGAGGATATCACAGTGAGCTGATCCAGTGAGGGAAGTTCCTCTTCCACGACGCTTTCGGTGGAATTTATCAGCTCTAGCTTATTCCGGAACTCCTCGTAACCCTCTCCTATCAGCCCATCCCTGATCAGGAAGGCGAACCTGATCATCCTGAGGTCATCGGCTACGAGCCTCTCGAACATCCTGAAATCTGTGGAGGTAGGGGCGACCAAGAGGTAAAAGGAATCGGAAAGATCGATAGCCTTCTCAGCGCTCCTGCTCAGGACCTTCTCCAGCCTTTCAAGTCCGGAGCTCCTGCCCCCCACCTCCATCGGAATCATCAAAATAAATTTTGATAACTTATAACCTTTATGATTTCAGCAAATGGCTTTAATAAGAAAACCCATTTCTTATATGTGTAGGGCGGTTTTGAATACAAAATTTATTCTTACCCAATGCGAAATTACTGTAATAGTACCACTTAATGGTTATAAAGGAAAACTTATGCATCACATTGATAGCGCCATGTCAAACCGATCGGGCAGGAGATACAGGCTAGCTGGCGAGGGGCTCGATCCGGTGATTGGACCCTATGGGAGGTACCACGAACTTCTGAGAAGTATAGCATCAGATCTCGCCGAGAACCTCTCCAACATCATCAAGAGGGTAGATGAACTCGCTCCAAAGCTTAGGGATGTGCTCCCCATCTTCGAGCTAAGGGGGGAAGATGCCTCCTCAGTGAGGATAGCCGCTGTGGACGCTGGAGCTAATGGGAAGGACCTGATCCTAGGTTACCAGCCGGTGAGTGTGGCAGTAGGTGCGGTGTTTATCGGGACGATGAAGGACGGCGATCCGGTGGTGGCTACGGTGAAGCCCCCCAAGTCCTACTTCGATGACGAGGAGGGCTCCAAGTTCTCCTCCCTTCTGGGCTACTATCTCATGTATAGGCTGGGCATAACCCTCTTGGAGAGGTCAGATGTCCTCATCTTGGACGGTCCCCTCTTCCTCCCCAGGAATTACTACGGGCCTAGGGGAAGAGCCCACACCAGGGCCTACTACGAGGTCTACGATGCGACCCTCCGCTCTCTTGGGGAGCTCTTGAGGACAGCCAGATCCATGGAGAGGATCGTGGTAGGGATAGTCAAGAGGATCAGGAGCTCGTACATCTCTGGATGGCTCGGGTTAAGCGGCTATTCCGACTCAATGCTCGCTTCCAGCCTGCTCAAAGAAGGCGAGGCCTTGGGGCCGATTCCCATAAACCCCAGGTGGGAGGATGTCCTCACTTGGCTGGACGACACGAGGCCCTACAGGCCTTGGTCCGTGTTCCTCAGGAGAGGTTCCAAACCCACGAGGATGGATCTTCCGGAGTACGCGCTCGACGACTCTGAATGGTTGGCCAACATCCTCTATAGTGTTTCCGAACCTGTTACGGGCCTCCCCATCCCGTTGATAGCTGTGGATAGGCTCTCCAAACTGACCGATAGGCAGGCCTCCCTCATCTACAGGATGATGCTCTCGGAGATGGGCTGCAGGGACCCGGATAGGGTGGCGATGTTCTCCCTTCAGAGGGGTGAGAGCGATTGAACGATGTGGTCGGCCACGTGATCTCTCGCTCCACCCCCAGAAGGATCATGTTCGTGGTCCTGAAGGGGGCCAGAGTTGGAATGGGGGATTTTTACGTGGTCGACCATCCTTGGAAGGGAGTTCCCGTCTTCTTAAGGGTTAGGGAAATCCAGACCATGAATGAGGAAGTGGATCTGGGAAGGACGGGTCTCCTCGCCAGCAGCTCGGGACTCCTCTCGGACTATAGCAGTGAGCTGGAGTACGTGATAGTGGAGAGTGAGGTCCTGGGGTACAGAGACCCGGAGAGTGGCAGGGTAAGGGGGCTGGAGGCCCCTCCATCAACCCTTTCGCCTGTCAGGCGGCCATCTAGATCTGATCTGATCTCCTTCTTGGGGTCGGGGAATGGTAGGGGCCTACCCGTGAGAATAGGGAGGGTCAAGGGAACGCCGGTCCCGTTCCACTTGGACCTCGCCTCGGTGGCCAGGGGCCACATGTTCGTGACTGGGATGACCAGGAGCGGGAAGAGCGTTACCGAGGACACGATCGTCCTCCTCTTCAACAGGGAGAAGGGGAAGTACTTCCTAGGCCCCATAAGGAAGTTCGTGGACCCCTACCTCCCAAGGAGGGCTAGGAGGGGGATAGTGGACATGAGAGGGTGGGGGTGGGAGACCCTCACCTTGGGCCCTGGGATGAGGCCCGAGTGGAGACCCATAGCAGGCGCTCTGAGGCATGTGAACGACAAGGAGATATACGAGATCGAGACGGCCACTGGGAGGAGGATCAGGGTCACCGAGGACCACAGCCTGCTCGTCACCCCAGATGGGACGAGCGTCATACCCGTCAAGCCCAAGACTCTCATGGCCATGAGGAGCAAGTACCTGATAGTGCCTAGGGGGGCTCCCCTACCGAAGCCCAAGCCCACCAGCATGTACATGGACAGGCTTGTAGGCATTGCCCTAGCCTCTGGGATCCCTTACTTCGAGGGAGGGGTCCTCATAATGGATTCATCGCCCGCAGACGTGAGAGTTGCATGCATGGAGGCAGGAGTGGACTGCGAGACCATGGGCAGGGCCGCGATACGCGTCAGATCGGAGCCTCTCATGGACGCCGTGGCGGAGGGACTGGCTTCGGTCCTCAACCTCCCGATGAGCCACCAGCACTTCACTGGCTCCTTCCTGTATCCCCTGCCCAGCGCCCTCAAGGAGTACCTCTACAGGAGGCTCCTCCCCTACATGAACGGTAAGTCCGTGGTGATGATGGAGAGCGAGGACAGGATCCTCACGGCCTCCATACTGCTCTCATTGGTCGGGGTAACGACTCTAGAGATGTGCGAGAGGGGGCTGAAGCTGGATCCGGTCACCGCTGCCATGCTCAGGGACAAGCTGGAGATGCCGCACATGTTCGTGGAGGAGACAGATGGGGCTCTAACGCTCGGAGATCCGAGGAGGGAGACCAAGGTAGCTGAAGGTATCATTCAGAAGGGGTGGGTCGACTTGGAGAGGGTGGTGAGGGTCGGGAGGCTGTACTCCAGACACGAGTTCGTCTACGATCTTGATGTGCCGGGGGCCCAGAACTTCCTCGCCAACGGGATCTTCGCCCACAACAGTAGCTTCGTCTCCAGCCTCATCTCAAAGTCATCGCAGCTCCATCCTAGGCCTAGTTTCCTCGTGCTAGACAGGAGGGGAGAGTACGTCGGGTTGGCGAAGAGAGGAGCCGTGATCTACGACTACTCGGCCTTCCTCCCCGAGCACGGTCTGGCCAGGCCTGCTGATGTGGCGAGGAGGTTGGGGTACAGGCAGGGAACCCTCTCCCACAGGCTCGTGCTCTTAGCGGCTGAGGAGGCCATGAGCGAGGGCGAGGAGCCGGATCTCCGATCCCTGATCAGGGCGCTCAGGAGGATAGCGAGGGAGATGAAGGTCAAATCCTCACTCGTGGCCGAAGTGGAGGCGAGGTTGAGGAGGGAGTTCCCCAACCTAGTAGCTGGAGGCGGGGGCCTCGACGTGGTCGAGGAGGTAGTGAAGAATCCGCTCGTCATAGTGGACTTCTCCTCAGACACTAGGTATGAGGACCAATTTTACGTGGTCAGGGAGATGGTAAGGAGGCTCACCAATCACGCCGTGTCTAGAAAGAACGAGGGGGACTTCGCTCTCATCGTGGTCATAGAGGAAGCCCAGTATCTAGTCCCAGAGAGGGGTTACACCATAGTGGGGGATCCCTACGAGGCGGGAGCGGCCCAAGCCCTAATAGAGGCGATAAGCCAAGCCGGCGGCTACAACTTGGGGTTCGTGGTGGTGACCCAGAGGCCAGCCTACGTGAGCAAGAGCGTGATCAGCCAGGCCAACACGGTGGCGGCTTTCAGGTTGAGGAACGGGAACGATCAGGAGGCCATCATGAAGTACACTGAGGCGGAGGATCTCTCCAATTACTTGGCGATGCTCTCCGACCACGAAGCTTTGGTGTGGGGCATGGCCAGCCCCATACCCTTCCCGGTGCAGGTGGAGGTGGAAGTGGTGAGTCTACCGGCGAAGGCCTCGAGGCCTCCGGAGGAGGCCTGGGCGCGCATGCACGGATAAAATTTTAACATGCTCACTTTTTATAGAACGGAACGGCCTAAGCCCTATGAGTTCGTTCAACCCCATTCCAGAGGGGTCGAGGCGGGTCAGGATATTCGACTCGACCCTTAGTCAGGGGGAGCTGGTCCCGGGCATATCCTTCTCAACCCAAGCCAAGATGGAGATAGCCATGAACCTCGACGCCCTCGGCGTTGACGTGATAGAGGCCGGATTCCCCGCTGCCTCCGAGGGCGAGAGAAAGGCTGTTTCCGAAGTGGTCAAGGCCGTTAAGCGCATATCCAGAGCTGGCTTCTCCGCAGAGATATGCGCCTTGGCTAGGGCCCTTCCAACAGATGTGGAACTTGCCTTGGAGACTGAAGCGGACTGCGTTCACATCTTCATGCCCGCGAGCAAGCTCCACCTCGAGAAGAGGCTGAGGATGAGCTATGAGGAAGCCTTAAATCACGTGGTGGACTCGGTGAGCAAGGCGAAGTCGGGAGGAGCCGTGGTTGAGTTCACCGCCGAGGACGCTTCTAGGGCCGATCCGGGCTTCCTCTGGAGGCTCTGCAAGAGTGCCGAGGACGCTGGAGCCGACAGGATAAATCTCACCGATTCCGTGGGCGCGCTCATGCCGGAGGGAGCCGCTAACATGGTCAGGGAGGCAAAGAAGCACCTCACCAAGCCCATAAGCGTGGCCTTCTTCAACGATCTGGGAATGGCTACCGCAAATTCCGTGGCCGCTGTCCTCGCTGGAGCCGATCAGGTTCACACGTCGGTCAATGGGCTCGGTCCCAAGGCGGGACTGGCCCCCTTAGAACAGGTCGCGGTCGCTCTCAAAGTGCTCGCGAAGGTAGAGACAGGTGTGCAGCTTCAGCTCCTGTCTGAGGTGAGCGAGCTCGTAGAGAGATTGAGCGGAGTGCCCATATACGAGATCGCCCCGATAGTCGGTCCGCTCACTTACACCTACGAGGCAGGCGTTCATGTCCACGCGATATCGGTGGATCCCTCCACATACGAGCTCGTCCCTCCCGAGGAGGTCGGTAGGAGGAGGCGCTTTATCGTAGGCAAGCTGTCGGGCAGGACCGCCGTGGTGCAGACCCTTAGGGAGATGGGTTACGAGGTGGATGAGGTCAATGTGGAGGAGATACTCGCCAAGGTGAAGGAGCTGGCCGATAAAGGCGTGAGGATAACTGAGGGTGTCTTCAGGTCCATAGTGGAGGAGGTGCTCGGCGAGGGCGGGGGCAAGTGGTTCGAGGTGCTGGAGTGGATGGTCGTGACTGGAAGCGGCGTGACCCCCACAGCTCAGGTGAGGGCTAGAGTTGGGGATAAGGAGCTCAGGGCCGCGTCCTTCGGGGTCGGACCGGTGGATGCGCTCGCGAACACAATGAGATCCCTCGAGGGCGTCCCCGACTTCAAACTCAGGAGGTTCAGGCTTAGAGCCATCTCCTCAGGGACTGACGCGATAGGTGAGGTACTGATAAGGGTCCTTGGGCCTAAGAGGGAGGTGGAGGCCAGCGGAACAAGTCCAGACATACTCGAGGCATCGCTGAAGGCCCTAGAGGACTCCATAAACAAAATCAAGGAGTGATCCTCCCCTCAACCCCTTATCTACCTGAGGAGCCCCCTCCTCGCCGCCTCCACCAAGAGGGGATCCGCTATTTCATACAGCCCATCTCTCTTCTCGACGAATCCATACTCCACAAGTTCCCTCAAGTAGGTGGAGATCTGCTTATCGCTTATCTTAACTCCCAACGTGGCAGTTAGGCCTCTCTTGACGTCCGACCACCTGGAGGGATTCTTAAGGATTTTGAGGACCTCCACGTACCTCTTCCTCGCCACTCCCCTCGTGGATAAGAAGTTCTCCAGCTCTCGGGCGGCCAAGGAGGCTCCCTCATCGATCGTCCTACTCAGGGCATCCTCATGTTTCATTCTCATCCGGTGGTAGCCATAGTAGGTGAGCCAACCGACGATCCCGTCTAACTTCCCCACCGCTTCCTCCAGTTCCCCCTCAGGAGGGCTCATCCCGACCTGCTCAAAACCCCTGATGAGGAAGTCCAGTGATCTCTCCCGGGAGAACCTCTTGAGAAGTATCTCCGCGTAAGCTCGGCCGAATAACGGGGAAGAGGGATTTCCCCTGCCAAGTAATCGATCGAGGAGTCCCACTTCCGACCCAGCCAGCAACAGCTTGATCCTCTCCTTATAGTCGTAGATGTGCGCGAGCAGTTCCGGGAAACCCCTGATGATCCGGAGATCTTGCGCCTCGTCAAACGCCATCACCAAGTAGGTACCCTCGGACTCCGCCCACTCATTAAGGGCGCTCACCAGCTTTCCTAAAGTTGACAGCGACCTTCTCGATATCTCTATACGAAATCCGGCAATTTCCACTTCTTTTATCTTAGAGAGGAACTTCCTCACACCTTTCCTCCTTTCTAAGAGCTTTCCCAGCTCTTCCGACAGGTAGGAGTAGATATCGTCAGGTGAGATCGAACCACCTAATCGTAGATCGATTAGCACATGTGGCATGCCGAGCTCGGACAGAGCAACTCTCATAAGCGACGACTTGCCGGTCCTCCTGATGCCCTTCACCACTACCATCCTCGAGATTGAGCTGCGGAGTTCCGACTCCAGCGAATCCAGCTCGGCCTCCATGTCGTAGAAGTCTTCCCTCTTGGACTTCACGCCTAGTGAAAAATACAACTTACACCCCCTGAAAGTAACTTACACCCCCTGATATTAAATTGATCGGGAGGAGGATGGAAGGAAAAAGGTGGTTAGGTTAATTAGAGCTTCCAGGGGAACTCGACGCCTACCTGATCGGCCACATCCTTCATGTTAGCCATTACCTTCTTGTAGATGGGTATACCATCCTTCAGCCTCTTCTGGGTGGTGAGCCAGCTCTTCTCACCGTGCACCCATATCTTCTTGAAGTCCGGATGGAGCGGTGCTGACTTCAACTTCTGTATCATGTAGTCCATCCTCTCCTTGAACTCATCCACAGGCATGAAGCTCTCTATATTGATGGCCATGAAGAAATGCCCCACGTTGCTCGGTCCCGGGCCCTCGGTCTGGCCCACATCCTTCAGCAGAGATGCACCGCTCAGCACGCCCGAGAAGAGCTCGACCATCACGGCAAGACCGTAACCCTTATGACCACCGAAGAGTTCGCCAAGACCTCCCAGCGGTAGTAAAGCGCCTTCCTTCCTTATGACCATGGGATCGTCGGTCAGCTTACCTTGGGCATCAATACCCCATCCCAGAGGGGCCTTCTTGCCCATCCTCGTGTATACTTCCATCTTCCCTATCGGTACGATGGATGTGGCCATATCCAGCACCCAAGGAGGTGGAGTCTTCGTTGGGGCAGCGACCGCTATGGGGTTAGTCCCTATCCACTTACCTAAGGCACCGGTATGCGCCACTAGGGGCCTAGCGTTGGTCATCGTGACGCCTATCATGTCGTGGTCTAGGGCCATCATCGCGTAGTAGCCGGCAATGCCGAAGTGATTGCTGAGCCTCACGGTCACGAAACCTATGCCTGCTTCCTTCGCCTTCTTTATCGCCAGCTCCATTGCCTTCCTGCCGACAACCTGACCCAGTCCTGAGTCACCGTCAATCAAGGCGTAGGCGGGACCTTCCCTCACGACCTGAATGTTCGGATGAGTTTTCACGGCGCCGTTCACTATCCCATCGACATACCTCTTCAGCCTCGCGACCCCGTGGGAGCTTATACCCCTCAAATCGGCGGTAACCAAGTTATCAGCCGTCCAGCGGGCGTGCTCCTCGGGCACACCCAGTTTAACGAAGACGGAGGTGACGAAGTCCATAAGGTCCTCATACTTCACGATATAGTAATCCTCTGGGGGAACAGGTGGTGACTTATCATAGGACAGGTGGAATCACCCGTATTATACAGCTGCATAATATCCTAAAAAAGTTGGTTATTCAATGGCCGATGAGATGGCAGACTTGCAAATAAGCTGAAGTAGACAAGGGCATCGCGCTCTGGGCAGAGAGAGGGTTGCGTCGTAAAAACAACAAAACAAATCATGTGGATTCAATCCAATGTTTCTGCTCTTCTATTTTTACGAGGTATGCGCTAGTGAGTAAGGACCTTATGTGCTAATAACGATGCCATGTTTCTTTTCAGTTGGCAGTCTCTCCCGTCCAGCTCAGAGTTAACGCGTCTACTACTTCTTGACCCGATGCAGCTTGAACAGCCCGGAAGCTCAACATGATAAGTCAAAAATCCAAGTGGAATTGGGGCGAGTTACTTGCGGCTTAAATTGATCTTGTTTCTTCAATTAAGCTATTTCTGTACTCTCTTAAGCGGAGATAACCACTATAATTGACTTGTTTTACCTACGCTATGACTAACCAATACCCCTACCAAGGGGCCATGGTGGTTAGTAACTCTGATGTCTCACTTATCACATCACAGAGGGACCAGACCGACAAATTAGAGTTGCAAGCTTAGCAGTCGTCCACCTCTAACCAAAATTAGGGGGAATACTAGTGCATGGTGAAACCTAGCTACCACGTCCCCATGAACCACGCCTTATATTGATGATCGATAGGACCAAGATTATCGCGAGGAGCAGTACGGGAAGGACTACGATCCCGCTATAGTCTAATCCTACGCTCTTAGATCGATCAATCTCCTTCGATGTGAGGGCAGTTACTGTAATCTCCGAGGTAGCATTCGATGTCTCCCTCTTATCGGGTCCTCCTTCAACTTCAGCCTCATTGGGTAACTGCTTGTGTTTTCTGCAGTGTGGCACCTCCGCCTCAAAAGAAGCCGGCGCATAGCCTTTCTTCGTTACTATGACACCCACCTTCCCGCTGTCCGAGCAAAGATCGATCAATTTACTTCCATCAATCGAGATCTCTTTGTTGTAGTGCAGGGTCGCGGTCGTAGGACTTCCTTCCACAGAGACACTGACTCGATATCCGGATTCATTTATCCTCTCTACCTGCACATCTAATGGTCTAATTCTTTTTTATTAACAGCTCTCTTTTCACATCACTCCCATCTATCCA
>JARZZM010000051.1 GCA_030130125.1 Thermoproteota archaeon | reverse complement strand
GGATAGAGCCCTCTCCAACCTGAGAGAGCCCGCAGAACTCCTAAAAAAGGTTAAAGGTGTTAAGGGGCTGACTAGCGGATCCAAATCACCCGAGCTGATAGAGAAGGGCATTTTGAGGGGTAAGTACGACCTCTACGTATTCAAGGACGGAACGATAAGATTCGACGCGGTTAACGCAGCGCTTACCCACTTCAAGCCCAAGGAAGCGGGGGTCCCCATCTCGAAGCTGAGGGAGCTGGGCTACACCCACGACATCCGCGGGGATGAATTGGTGAGCGAGGATCAGATCTTGGTGCTGAAGGTGCAGGACGTGATAATACCTAGGGAGGCTGCGAAGTACCTGTTCAGGGTCTCCAAATACGTGGACGAGCTCTTGGAGAGGGTGTATGGCTTGGAATCCTTCTACAACTTGGAGAGCGAGGAGGATTTGGTGGGGCACCTGGTCCTGACGATCTCACCCCACACGTTCGTGGCTAATGTCGCCCGGATAATTGGATTCACCGACGCGGATGTTCTCTATGCCCACCCCTTCCTCCACGCCGCCAAGAGGAGAAACATCGACGGGGATGAGGACTCCATAATGCTCGCCCTAGACGGGCTCATCAACTTCTCCCAAGACTTCCTGCCCTCCACTCCGGGAGGAAGGGAAGATGCTCCCCTCTTGATGGTGACTAGGGTGGATCCGGAGTACATAGACGACGAGGTGTACAACATGGAGGTGGCGACCTCCCTGCCCTCAGCATTTTACGAGGCCACCTACAGGTACGAGGATCCAGGCAAGCTGAAGGACTTGGTGCCGACGGTGGAGACCGAGCTCGCGAGGGGCGTCAAGTACCCAGAAATTGGGTACTCCGTACCCACCTCTCACGTTTATGGTGGACCACTCCAGACGATGTATAGGAAGCTGAACAAGATGGAGGATAAGATGAGGGCTCATTTCTCCCTAGAAGAGAGGATAAAGGCTGTGGATAAGATGGACGCCCTCTCGAGAGCCATCTCCTCCCACTTCATAAGGGACATAGTGGGCAACCTGAGGAAGTTCGGCCAGCAGACGTTCAGGTGCACCAAGTGCAATGCCAAGTACAGGAGGCCGCCGCTCTCGGGCAAATGCCTCGTGTGCGGTGGGCCCGTGCAGCTCACCGTGCACAAGGGAACGGTGCTGAAGTACTTGGAGCCCACACTATCACTCATGCGCGAGTACGGAATTGAAGGGTACCTGTCCCAGAGGATAAAGGTGCTGGAGGCCGAGGCTAGGTCCCTCTTCAGGGAGGAAGAGGACACAGGCTCTTTCAACACACTTGAATCCGTTCTGGGTGAGAAGACCCCTGATACTGAGCTGGAGCATTCAAGGAACAGAAAAGGGAAGAGGAAAGAGGGGAACAAGGATAGGCCCATCGCTAGGAAACTCGTGGATTTCCTGTAGGGAGGATGCTCCACTTGAAGTGGGTCAGGATAAGGGAGGTTAGGGAAGGCGAGGTGGCCATAATAGGTGTGGTCATAAACGTGATAGAGAATTACCTGATCTTGGATGATGGTACATCCCGAGCTAGGGTGTATTACGATAGGGCCTCCGACTTCAAGCCCAAGGACATAGTGCTGGTGGTGGGTTCAGTGATCACGTCCTCGGAGGATTTCAAAGAGCTGCAGGGATACGCAATTGCCGACATATCAGGAATAGATATAAGTTTGCTCAGGGACGTGGATGAGGTAAGGCGAGAAGTGGAGAGAAAATTGAAAGGTGGTAGGGATGGTGAATAGAGTGGTCTTCGAGGAGGCCAGTACCCTCAAGGCCATAGTTGACGCGGTTGAATCCCTAGTGGGCGAGGCCTCCATTAAGCTGGATCCGGAGGAGGGCATGGGCCTTCAGGCCTTGGATCCCTCGAAAACCGCCATGATCCAGCTGATACTTCCTAGAACATATTTCATAGACTTTGAGGTGGATCAGTCCAACTTCTACGGGATAAACTTCACCGACCTCTCCAAGATACTTAAGAGGGTGAAGGCCAAGGAGAGGGTGGAGCTGGAGTTCACCGAGTCCCTGATGAAGGTTACCGCTACCGATGGATACAGGAAGACCTTCGAGCTGCCCCTGCTGGCTGGGACTCCATTCGAGTTCAAGACGATAAAGGTGGACTACAAAGCCAAGGCGAGGTTAGACAGCGACGTGATACCAAATGCCATAAAGGACCTGAAGATAATAGGATCCGACGTTGAGATCTACATAGACGGCGAGAAGGTAGAATTCAGGGCCGAGAGCGACAAGGGAAAGGCTACAATATCCATCTCTAAGGAGGATAGGGCCCTGATAGATGTGTGGGCTGAGGAACCCTCTAAGAGCGTTTACAACATGGCCTACTTGGAGAAGATGACGAAACCAGCGAAGATCTCCGAGGAGGCTGATTTGGAATTGAAGACGCAGGCCCCTCTCAAACTCACATACCCCCTCGGAGGCATAGAGGGGGCAGGCATAACCTACTACTTAGCCCACCTACAGGTATGATCAGATGAGGGAAGGGGAGATCCTTCTCATCGCCCCTTTTTCAAGGGAGGCTGCAGCCCTTCTAGAAGAGCAGGGTTTGACGCTGGATGACTTGGCCTTCGACCCCTTGCTGGAGAACGCCAGGAGGCTCGCTAGAGAGAGGCTGATCAGGGCCATCGAGGGAAGGATCCTCTACCCAGACATGACAAATCCAGTGAACGAGGTATACGCCTTCGTCGCGGCTAAGCTAATAGCCTCCAGAGTAGGGAGATCGATGCTCAGCAGATTGGCCAACTACGAGGCCAAGAGGTTCATGGAACTGTCTGAACGCTTATCCACGGAGAAACTGATAGACTTGGCTAGGGGGACGTTCGGTTTCGAGTTCAGGCTTAGTGATGGACTCTGGGTCGATGTGATCAGCTACTCTAACGGCTGTGCAGGTATAGGCGGGCCGAAGTGGAGGCTCGTCAATCGTGTGGTGAGGAAGGGGTATGTCCTCGTAAATGAGAGAGATTTGAGGAGGCTGATCTCTGAGTATGTGAAGTTGAGGATAATGGAAACCCCTAGAATAGAGCTGCCCGATCCGCTGGAGGAGATAGCTAGGGAGATCTCAGATATGTTCGCCAAGAGGATGAAGAAGAGGTTCAAGAGACCTAGGAAAGGAGACTTCCCGCCCTGCATAAGGGAGCTCATATCCAAACTCAGGAGGGGAGAGAACCTGACTCACCAAGCCAGGTTCGCCCTGACGGCCTTCTTACTCAATGTGGGCTGGTCAGAGGAACAGGTGCTGGACCTGTTCAGGAGTGTGCCGGACTTCAACGAGAGGATAGCCTCCTCCCAAATCTCCCACATAGCCAAGAGGAAGTATAAACCCCCTAGCTGCGAGACTATGAAGAACTGGGGTCTGTGTCCCAGTGACTGCGGAAGGAGATACATGCTGGAGGGTTTTGATTGAGGGAACTCGAGAAACTCTTCGCTAGGTATTACAGGAGCATGGCTAGCACCATATACGTTTCGGATGTACCTCTCAGGGAGTTCATGTTTAGGGACTTCGAGGGGAAGGTCAGGAGGCACATATCCTTTAGGGATCTCTCGGAGCTCAGGAAGTACCTAATTGACAACCCGCCTATGCACGCCTACTACTCTGTCTCCCTTTACAGGAACCCGACGGCTCCAATGGCCGAGAAGGAGCCCATAAGGGCAGAACTCCTCTTTGATATAGACTCCACGGACTTCAAGGACGAGGAGTGCGAGAGGGAATCCATATGGAGGTGCAAGAATTGCGGCCTCAGTGGAAAGGGTATTCCGCCAGGTAAGTGTCCGAAATGCGGGTCCAAGAGGATGGAGGTCAACCACTGGCTCAACGAGAGATGTATATCTCTCACTAAGAAGGAAGTGGGGAAGCTCATAGAGGTGCTGTCTGAGGACCTCGGCGCCTCCT
Source organism: Thermoproteota archaeon (assembly GCA_030130125.1). NCBI lineage: Archaea > Thermoproteati > Thermoproteota > Thermoproteota archaeon. The sequence continues at coordinate 28,994 of JARZZM010000051.1, read as the reverse complement.
TGGACGAGATAGCGGTCTCATACACAGGAAACAGGGGTTTCCACGTCAGGGTCTCGGAGGGAAAACTGACCACTCTATCCAAGGAGGGAAGGAGGGAAGTCGCCTTCTACGCGATGGGTAGGGGCTTCGATCCAACCTTCCTCTTCATGGTAGAGAGGGGGCTCGTGCGACTGGACCTGAGGAGCAGTATCGCTAGGAGGGCCCTAGAACACCTGTTGAGTGCTCACGTGAAACTAGCTCCTTCCATAAGGGAGAAAGTACTCCTCCTCTCCAAGGGTATGGGGATCAAACTCGGCTCTAGGGAGAGGAAGCGACTCCTCAACCTTCTAAAGGAGTCGGCTCAGAGTTCCGGTGCGAGAATCGACTGGATGGTCACCATGGACACGGGGAGGCTGACTAGGATACCAAACAGCGTCCACGGTAAGACCGGATTCAGGGCTTTACGACTCTCCTTAGATGAGTATGAGGTCTTCAATCCGTTCAAAGACGCAGTTGGCCTGCCCTCAGAGCCGGAGATCAAAGTCCGAGTGAAGATGCCCGTCCCCGCATTCAGATTGAAAGATGAGGCTTTCGGGCCATATTCGCCGGGTGAGGAGGTTCAGCTGCCCGGTTTCGCGGCGGCATTCGTTATCTTGAGGGGGAGGGCGGAGCCACTCAATCATTAATTATGGTCGCGTACCCATCCTACCGGTAGATGGCAAAATACAAGGATGTGATAAGGGAGGTTCTCATCTCGCTGGCTGAGGGCCGAGTTGATGATTCCTTAATCGACCGGCTCAGGTCGGCCGAAGAGGAGTTATTGACGAACCTACCGGAGGGATTGGAGGGTAGGATATACCTCAAGGCTGCCGAGGTGATCAGAGATCTGCGAATAGAGATGGAAAACGCGCTGTCCATCTCTAAAACATTCAAGAGAGCTCTCTATGGAGGAATAATCTCAGAAGAGATCAAAAGATCTGTTCATGGAGCCGAAAAAGTCGAGGCCGAGGAGGAAACCGAGGAGGGAAGGGTTTTCGCCCCCCTGAGTGATGAGGTCGAGAGGGTATTAGTAACGTTTAAAACTCCCGTGGCCAGATTCGTTGGTGTAGACATGAAGGTCTACGGACCGTTCTCCGAGGGTGACATCGCATTCATTCCCTCGGAGAATGCGTCGGCCTTGAAAAAGAAGGGAGTTGTTGAGGTGGTCGAGGAATGAAGGTTCCTGCAGAGATCAACACGTACTGCCCCAGATGCGGCAAGCATACCAAGCACAAGGTCTCCCTGTACAAGCAGGGCAAGGCACGGACGATGTCGTGGGGTCAGAGACAGCTTGAGAGAAAGAGGAGGGGTTACGGAGGAGAGCCCAGAGGCAAGCTGAGGAGGAAGGCTAAAACTACCAAGAAAGTGCTTCTCATACTCACATGCGAGGAGTGCGGCAGGAAGGTGATGAGGAACCTAGGGAGGCTAGCTAGGGTGGAGATAAAGAGGTAGAGGTGGTGTTCATGGGTAGGATGGAACTGATACCCCTCCCCAAGAGTTACTTCGTCAGGGTTAGGTGCCCTAAGTGCGGTAACGAGCAGATAATCTTCTCCCACGCCTCCAGAGAGGTCACGTGCCACGTGTGCGACGAGGTACTGGCCAGACCTAGGGGCGGCAAGGCCGAGATCCTAGCGACGGTCATTGAATATCTGGGTAGAGTGAGAGAGTGAGCTACAAGGCCTTTCCGAGGAGGAACGAACTTGTTGTCGGCACAGTAAAGAGAGTCGAGGACCATGGGGTCATAGTCGAACTGGATGAATATGAGGGGCTCGAAGCATACATCCCCCGAAGTCATGTGGCCTCGGGGAGGATAAAAGATATCAGGGATTTCGTCAAGGAAGGAGATAAAATAGTAGGCAGAGTTATAAGAGCGAATAGAAAGTTAGGTCAAGTAGATCTCTCTCTTAGATACGTCAGTGAGGAGCAGAAGAAGAGAAAATTAGAAGAATGGAAAGAAAGGGTGAGAGTAATCTCTCTCCTGAAGATAGCTGCTCAGAGAGCGGGATTCCAAGATCCTGAAGCCGTTGCCAAGGAATCTTGGGGAAAATTAGCTGATTACTACAAGAACCCTATGGAGGCTTTAGAGGATGTTCTATACGAGGGACTAGACCCATTACTTAAAGCTGGCTTAAATCAAAAACTCTCGGAGAAACTGGAAGAGATAGTAAAGGTTCAGATTAGGCCACCGATATACGTAAAGAACATTGTGGTCAGGCTCGTCTCATTTGCTTACGATGGAGTCGAGAGAATACGTAAGTCATTAATGAGAGGGTTATCTACGCCTAAAACTGAGGGGGTTGAAGTCGATATATACACGGCTGGGGCTCCTAGATATGTGATTTCAGTCAAATCCCAAGATCCCAAGCTCGTTAGGAGGATGTCTACTCTCATCCTGAAATCGATCTCTAAGGATCTTGGAGATACGGAAATATTTGAGGTGGTGGAGGAGAAGGAGTACAGAAGGAGGTTATCCTGAGCGGTCCCTATCGCTATGTTCTCACTAAATTTATTCTCATCTAAAAAATTTATTGAGTTAGAAAGGGTTAAGATCTTAGTAAGTCAGTGTGGGGGATAATCCATGCCAAGGATGAAGAGGTGCCCTCGTTGCTGGAGATACACTTTCAAAAGCAGATGCCCCCTCTGCGGTACAGAGACTGCTGATCCTCACCCAAAAATTCCAAAATTTTTACATATCTTATAAGGATACTAACTTCCGAGTCAAGCAAGTAATTTCACGAATTCGCAAATCCTTAGAAGATATCTACCTCTACTAAGGATTTGGACCCTAGAAATTATAGCAGCATTACGCCTAAGCTCACACTTTTAAGTAGTTATAGGTAGTAATATGTCTAGAGGGAACTCCGAAAACTTTAAGGAGTCTAAAAAGGGGTACGCCTAAAATTACCTCCTTGAAGGGCTTTGAGAGAGACCTTGGGTATGATTTATAACTGATCATCAGAGAAGCTACCTTTACATGACAGTCATACATTCAAAGGATGGTTATCAGAGCAACTTGGGAGCAAACAAAATAAGAAGTCCATAAGTAGGTAGTGCTGAAGATCTAAGTTTAATGGAGTTTGAACTGTATACACCCCGTTCGCTGCGCAGATCAGGCCTAAGAAGCCTTATGAATGTTGTGCAACGTTTTGCAACAGTCCTGATGACAATAATTTTATAAGCCTCCCTCCACCGACCCTCAGCCCCCTTGCCACGGGTAAGTGGCAATGGGGAGGTGTTACTATGAAGGCTATGAAGAATATGTACATAATAGCGGCCTTAGTAGTGCTGCTGGGAGCTAGTCTTCTCCCTGCTATGGCCTACCCGATCCACATGTTCCCGCAACCCTTCGTGCAGGATGGCACAATAGACTATGACTTCGATGGTACCCCAGACATAGCCATAATATTGGGCAGCAAGGCCGCTCCCGAGGATGTCCTTGGTGCCACTCTCTTAGCTGCCAAGATAGCCTCCCACCTGTACTATACCAATGCCATGTGGGTGGACGCTAAGCACGCCGCCGCCAATGGTATAACACTCTATCATGGTAGCTTCACTGCTGAGGTGTACGGACACAGATACCAGGCTTTAGATCTTGTTGGCGACTGGAAGGACTCCGATACCTTCTGGGGATTCCTATGGAGTTGGAATTGGGATGGAGAGCCGGGCTTTGATCAGATATACCCGCTACACGACGGATACGTGTTCGTGCCCTCTAGCGTGAAGAGCGTTGATAACCCCACTCAGATAACCTACTCCATAGGCCTCGAGGTAGACCCTGATGATCTGAAGGAGTGGGTGGTCTTCGCTCCTGACTACTTCCCGCCCGCCTACACTGACAATGAGAGATCCTCGTATGCTACTCCGCTCAGCTTCGACTGCCCCGGTAGCTTCACGTTTGACTATGATGCTTGGGACACCACCAAGGATTACGACCCAGTCGACGGACCCATAACCTACAGCTGGTCCCACGGCGGTTTCTACTTCATACACCCGCTTAACCCGATAGATGTTAAGAAAGGAACCGAGATAACCCTGCCTTGGATGGGCTACAAGCTCGTGGCTGAGACTGTCGAGGTTAAGGAGCCTGACACCTATAGTGTTGGCTTCGTGGTCTACAAGATAGGGACCGATACGCCTGTGGACTACTTCCACATAGAGAGTGCTGGTGGTGTACCTGAAGATAACGACCCCACCACCTTCGAGAAGTTCCTCTACAGCATGATACACAGGGACATCTATATACTCGCTGACATAGATGGAGATGACGTGATCTCTGACGATGAGAGGCTGGTACCCTACTTCGGAATAACCGTCAGGGATGTTGACGAGGTTCTCGAGACCGTGACCATGGACTTCTACTCGCTAGTGCTCGCTCCCAACATCTATCCTGGCCACGGTGAGACTACTGGCACTGGAGATAGGGCCTTCGACTGGGACAACACCGTATGGTTCTTCGACAGCACCTACGGATGGCCTCACCCTGCTGGCTCCGACTACGCCAATGCTGCTGACTCCGATGTGGGAAGCGCTAATGTGGATGTGATAATCGAGCTGTCAAACTATCCAGATCCCACCGGTCCTAGGGTGTTCGCTGGAGGTAACATGCTCCTCTCATACGCCACAGGTAGCGACGTAGCTAATGCTGCCAGTCACTTCTATGAGGCTAAGGGCTACATAGTTGATGAGCAGACCGTCTTCGGCCCATGGCTTGAGGGTCTCGCTGAGGACGAGGCCTTCTTGGGCATAAGTGGCTACTACACCGACAGCGACAAGGAGGATGTTGTCTGGTACATGGTGGTGAAGTCCGGTACGCTGGGAGCTACGCTCTTCACACAGAACGAGACCGGCTGGTATGAACCTCTCAACGAGGACGGACACCTCGTGGTCGGTGGTAAGGACTACTGGTTCACCAGCGTGGTGAGCAAGCAGCTCGTTGCTGGACAGGAGTGCCCCGCGCTGCCACCTGGAATAGCTGGCGAATACTGCGGACCCGCTTGTGGACCGACTTGGGGTCTCTACGAGTTCACACAGAAGGATGAAGTGATGAAAGAGCTCGAGTGTGAGTCCTTCGCCGAGCCCGACGAGCTTGTGAGCGAGTACGCTCCCGAGATCGAGGGATGCGGCAAGTACCTTGGCTTCGACACCTACGCTGATTATAATACCGAGGATGTGACCCTCGCAGTCTATCACTGGCAGCTCAACTGGCTCTATCCGATAAACGCCACTGGAGTGTTCGCTGGTATCTACGACAGAGTGGAGGACAGGGATGGTGACGGCATATTCACTGGCGCTACTGAGCTCGTACCGGTGTCCACGCCCGAGGGCGGCACCGTATTCGAGGATGTAACGCCAGATGAGTACAAGGACCTGTACTTCAACTTCGCCAACCCGGAGGAGGTCTTCAGCTTCATAAGGGCCCCGATAGCATACATGGACGACTGGGTCTTCGACGGTGAGACTCTAAGCGAGGACGTAGTGGACAAGAACCTCATACTCGTCGGTGGTCCTCTGGTCAATACGCTCGTGGACTATCTGAACGACACCGGTAACCTATACATACTGTACAAGACCGACGGCAAGACCACGTGGCTGTACAACCCACAGGGTGCTCCTGGTGAGAGGGACATTAACTTGACCTACGCCATCAAGCTGATAGACCCGACCATAGATACCACCTATGTGTACAAGATCGAAGGTGGTAACGGCCTCGGCGTGATCCAGTATGCCAAGACCAACCCGTGGAATGAGGACAAGGCTATACTGGTCGTTGCTGGTACCGACAGGTTCGGTACGCTCGCAGCTAGCATAGCGTTGGCCGACCCGACCAAACTGGCTAACACCACAATACAGACCTACTACAACGCTGGTGTCGGCGACAACGCTCCTGCCGTCATAGTCATCGGTATAAGGCCGACCACTGTGCCTACTAAGGTCACTGTGCAGCCTGTGCTGGTAGTCCCGGTCGGGCTGCCCAGCAGCTGAACCCTCCCCTTTCTTTTATTTTCTGTTCTGTCTCGTTATGTCTGTGTCCTGATTCCCTCCACTCCTAGGATCAGAAAAGCATGAAGACTCCGAGCTGATCCTTATATATCTCCACTGTCCGATCAACCCTCTTTAGTCAACTGTCTATATAGATTTCATGCGAGCATCCATCCCACCTTATATATTCATCCATCACTACCAAGCGGGTATGGGAATGGAGAGGTCTTCGCTACTGCCTCTACTCCTAATTGTCCTGCTTATCCCTCAGATAGTGCTTACTTCCTCGCAAACTCCTAGGGAGATAATAGAGCAGGCTGTTGAAGGGCCTCTGAGGGCAGTAACTAGGGTCCCCGAGTACAACTCCCCTAGCGAGATCCCGCAGGGAAGTTATGGCTACGTAAACGGGGTGCTCTATGTGGACAAGAGCGGTTTCACCTTTGGAGCCATACCAGACTTGGAGTTCAATATATACGCATCACTTATTCTCGCGGAGGCTCTCCAGGCCTCTAACTTCATGGATTTCGATGAAGGCGAGGTGTCTAGAGCTAAGACTAGGCTGGCATCCATGACCACTTGGATGCTCGAGCGTGCTAAGAACAACGGTCTCTGGGGTTCCGATGTAAGCGGGAGACTGGTGGACGTGTCCTTCAGCGCCCAAGCTATAAGGGCCGTGGCAGGCGCCTTCGCGGCTGGCGCCCTTCCTAGAGAGAAGCTTCCCTCTCTCGCCCACTCGGTGTCTCAGCTCATATCCCTTCAGAGTGAGGGAGGTGGGTGGGGGAGGATGCCCGAGGCCGATGTGTTCCAGCTGAAGGAACCCAGCCCCAGCATCACTGCGCAGGCCCTCAGGGCCATACTTGCTGCCAAAGAAGCAGGTGTGAGAGTAGCAGGCTTGGACAATAGCGTCAGGAAGGCGATATCATTCCTCGTAGCCACTTCCAAAAAGAGTAAGGACTTCAATTACTGGCAGGAGGAGAAATCCTCATCCGTCCAAGTAACTGGAGATGTTGCTGACGCTCTCGCAGAAGCCATGTTCCTCGGTTTCGATGTGGACTATGGTCTGGTGAAGGGGGTCGTCGCTTACTTGGAGAGTAACGTTAAGCAGGCTTACTCATCCGGAACCTACGAGATAACCACGGCACTAGCGCTCAATGCCCTAGCCAAGTTCTCCTCTCTGGGCTATTTAGAGACAGACAAGTTCGTTGCAAGTTACGAACCACTCCTCGTGGACCTCGCGTCCACTATAAGATCGGACGGGCTCTTTACCAATCTGCCCTTCGTTTGGTTGAGGTACGCCTATACCTACACTTACGTTTCAATATTCGCCTACTGGTTGAGGGTGTCGTCAATTTCAGCCCAAGCTTATTTCATCGGAGGATACGGCGATTACAATCCTCCAGTCGTCGTGGAGGGAACTGAGATCACCCTCAAGGTTAAGGTGGAGAACAAGATATCCAACCCCCTATCCTTACTCATGAATTTGGATGTTGGATCTCCAGCGGCCCTCTCATCTAAACCACAATCGAAGATCACCCTCTCGGGCGGTAAATCTAAGGATTTCTCGATAAAGATTGCCGCCCCAGATCAAGTGCCCTCACCCGTGAACGTGACGGTTAAGCTGTTTATAAAAGAGGCAAATTCTGGTAAACCGCTCTTCACGAAGAGCCTCATCTTCAGGATCTTGAGGAATCCTAGGCTCTCCCTCGAGTCCAAAACCGTGAAACCAACCACCGTCCAGTTGAGGAAACCCGTCAACGTTACTCTTGTTATGTCCAACACCGGGGACCTGCCCATAGTGGACATAAGCATGATCGAGAAGCTGGGCGCGGGGTTCGAGCTGGTTACCAGCTTTCCCGGAAATGGAACCGCATTAGTGACCTCAACTAACAGTCTGGGTAGTTACGTGATTCCTAACCCCTTGGAGCCAGGTGCCAGGTTGGCCCTAATCTACCAGGCTATCCCCACCGACGCGCCTCCCGGACCCCAGATCCTATCCACCACGCTGATAACCTACACCGATGCTAGGGGTGAAGTTCACAACATAAGCAAGGAGGTCAAGGTCACCATATTGAGGCCCTACGTTATCCTCTCATCAAACACCACCAATCTCCAACTTGAGTGGGATGAGGAGGAGGGACTGGTCGTGGCCCTCTCAAACACCGGAAACGAGGATGCTACAGAGGTGGAGCTGAAGATAGCCACTGGAGAGGGAATAACTCTGAACCTGAGCATGGTCCCCGAGGATGTCCTCCTCAGGCCGAATCCAGATGGTTCCATGCTTCTGAGGATAGACAAGCTGAAGTCCGGCGATACAATGACCATACCTCTCAGGTTAAAGGCGACCAACTTCTACCCGGCCACTGAACTGGGCAGCTTTATCAGCGTGGGATACGAGTACAAGGACTCCATAGGCAGGAGCATGCCCCAGTTCTCTGACTCGACCATAATTAAGGTGAGAGTTAGGGTATCCAAGAACTTCATCTACCTGATATCCGTGATAATATTAGTGATAGCTGTCCTCATGGCGATAAGGCTATACAACAGGGTGAGGAGATCTAAGGAGAGCATGAGAAGAGTATCGCCCTTGGTGGCCCGGACAACTAGGAGGAGGGGAAGAGGGAGGAGGAGTCCCTTTGGAAGCTAAGTACTTGGTGATAATCCCAGCTCTAGCAGCTCTGGCTATCGCGGGGCTTGTCGCCTACTCCTTTCTTCTGAAGGAGAACCCTTCTCAACCCACTCAGGGGCATGGCAAGTGGTACGTCACCATAACCTATCCCCTAAACCAGACCATGAAGGAGGGGTCTGGGAGCATAGGTCTATCCTCCTACGCGATCACACTGACACTTTCGTTCTTCTCTGGCGGAAATTTGAATGAGACCAGTATACTGGTCGGACCCTTAGGCACGGTCCCCCAAGGTAACGTAACACTCCTAATCACTCTCTCAGGAGAAACCGGTGTCCACATATTCCCGAGGAACTCCACAGTTCGGATCCAAGGTAGCAGTCAGGAGGACCTATACGCCGCCACTGACAGGCTAATACTGGCAATAGCCGGAGAGTACGCTTTAGACTTGGATGAGACTAGGAGTTACCTTATCATAGTTCATCCCAAGCAGGGGAGCAAGGTGGGGCTGCAGTGGCTAGGTAAGCTCCCTCTTTCCCGAGTGAGGAGGGTTCCCATATACGTACACGGTGAGAAATACGTAGATCTAAGGAAGATGATGCTGGGACCCTACTGGCCTAATTAGGACAATAAGAAATCCATCATCCACCAAACCTTAGGCGATAAAGCGGCTCACTCACAGAAAACTTTCCTCGGAGAAACGGGCCCGGGGGGACTTGAACCCCCGACCTGCGGCTTAGAAGGCCGCCGCTCTATCCTTGCTGAGCTACGGGCCCCCAGTTAATACGACCATAGACGAACATATAATTAATACTCCCCTATCCATCGGTTCCCGGAGCGAGAATGAGATACGCCACATTAATAATGTTGCTATTTCTGACTGCCCTTTTAATCCCGATAAGCCCTAAGATAATAGAGGTAGACGCTCAAGGTATTAGATACGACTGGAAAGGCCTGTCAATGAAGAACGGGACGAGATATGATTTGCCGGGGGGATTTAAGCTCCAAGCTAGGTTGATGTACATGGGTGGGGCGGTTCAGTATGTAGAAGCTAGGGTGCTCAAGGAGGGGGCGCCTTGCACGCCCTTTGTTTACGTCCCTACTGAGATAAGCGCTGGCGGCCCTCCCTTGGATACTAGGAAGGAGATACCCGTCAGGGAGGGTTGCAGTAGAACGGGGAAAATCCTCTACAAGGTTTTCATAAAGGGTGATCTGACTGACAAGGTGAATGGAATAATATACTTCGACTTGCTGGACTCCGTTTATTCACCGGAGACTAACCTGACTATGGAGATAGATTTTCCCAAAGTTAAGGAGTTCGACCAGCCCTATGCACAGTTTCAAGTACCGGTCATTCTGAAGAACACCGGTGCCATGCCCATTGATTGGGTGAAGGTCTATTCGAATTGGTATCGCTTGGAGGGGGAGGGTTCAATAAATCTGACCAATGTCATGCCCGTTATGGGTACGAGGACAGGCAATGAAGTTAACATCTCCCTAGGAGGGGTCGATGTCAACGAATCCCACGAACTAACCTTCTCCTTCCACGCGGGACCCGGGGAGGGGCGGTATGGCAACTACACTATAGGATTCGTAGCCACTTACCCGATGGTCTTCCAATACCAAGGATTTGACGCCAACAGGTCCGTTAAAATATTCGAATACAACCCCAATACCACCAAGTCAACGAGCGACTCCATTAACGTGGTCTTTGGACTTGTCTACAAGGGGCACACCGGCGCGCCTAGAGTGGTCCTCTCCGTAAGCAAACCCACTGGAGACCTTCAGGTGGATCCGGGAACCCCGATAACCTTCAACTTCAGGGTCCAGAACGTCGGCAACGACCACGCTTACAACGTCACGATAAAGGCCCAAGTGGAGCCCAATCTCCCGATAGAGATAATCAAGCCCTCAGCCATAGCTGGTGGTCACTTTCCCTTGGTGGTTCACGCGGACATGCCTCCCAGAGCGATGACCGAGCCGATAGAGTTCAGGATAGTCATCCCGAGCGATGCTGAAGGTATGATGTACAGGGTCAACTTGACCGTCGGCTACTTCGACATAAGGGGCTACTACAACGAGACGTTCAAGCTTTACACCATAACTGTGAAGGAGTTCGGGTACTCGAAGGTTTACATCACCAAGACCATCTCCTCAACCACCATACCCATCAACGGGACGATAAAGGTGGACGTGATCGTGGGGAACAACGGCACGGCAGCCGCGACGAACGTTGTAGTGCAGGACGACTACCCCAAAGACATATTCAAGCTCGTCTCGGGCAAGACCAAGCTCACCGCAAGCAAGCTCAATCCGGGGAGCATGCTCTCCCTCTCCTACACCCTTAAGGCGGTGAGGGAGGGCGTGGCAACCTTCGGCCCCGCCAAGGTCACGTATGTGGACCCGAAGGAGGGGCAGAAGGTCCTCATGTCGGCTCAGAAGTCTCCCGTCGTCGTGACGATAGTGAAGCCCCAGCTCTCGGTGAGGGTCGAGGACATACCCCAGAACGTCACAGTGGTGAACTCCTTGGTGGGCTTCTCCATCTACATGATAAACAGGGGCAGTGGGGAGGCCAAGGACCTCACGGTAGAGATGGAGCTCTCCCCGGGATTCTACATGGTCAATCCACCGACGGTGAAGAAGGGTGAGGGAGTATCATGCGATCAGCCGGTATGGGAGCCAAAGGAGGACAGGATAAGAGTGAGGATGGTCTGCGACACCGTCAAGCCCGAGGGTTTCGTGAAGCTCATACTCACCATGAAGACCCAAACGACGGGGATGCAGTGGATAAAGGTGACGGACATCCACTACAAGTCGACGGACGGCAAGACCGTGATCAAGGCCCCCACCTCCAGCTACAGGTATGAGACGGTCGTGGTGACCCCGTTGGAACTCAGGATGTTCTATCTAGCCATATTCACATTCTCCGTCCTCTTGGTGGCCATGTTCGTCATAGGCGTGACCAGAGGATTCAGGGTGTCGGTGGGGAGGCGCAGGCCCAAGACGGGATTCGGGGCCTTGGAGAGCTAGCAACATTAAAATAGTGGGGTCCGCCGTATCACGAGGTGTGATAAGGATGGGCATGGAGTACATATATGCCGCTTTGATGCTGCACGAGGTAAAGAAGAAGGTCGAGGAGTCCGATCTCGAGCAGGTGCTCAAGGCCGCAGGCGTTGAGCCCGACCCGGCTAGGATAAAGCAGCTCGTGAGCACCCTCTCCAACTTGGACATAGATGAGATAGTGAGCCAGGCAGCAGTTGCCACGGTAGCCCCGGCCGCTCCTGCAGCTCCGGCTCAGGCCGAGGAGGCTAAAGCCGAGGAGAAGAAGGAAGAGAAGAAAGAGGAGAAGGAGAAAGAGGAGGAAGAGGCCGCCCTCGCCGGACTCGGCGCGCTGTTCGGCTGAGGTCACGGCTACTTTTTTATCCCCTCCTTCGCAACTTTTCGAGGATGACTAATGGGGCTAGGAGATCCTATAGAGATACAGTTCCTCATAGAGAGGGGTTACGTCAGGAAGAAGTGTCCCAAGTGCGGGGAGTACTTCTGGACATTAGATCCCGATAGAGAAACATGTGGGGAGGCTCCCTGCGAGCCTTACTCATTTATAGGAAAGGGAACATCGGATAAGAGCTTGGAGGAGGTCAGGGAGGACTTCCTGTCCTTCATGGAATCCAAGGGTCACACTAGGATAGGGAGATACCCGGTAATAGCTAGGTGGAGGGACGACCTATTCCTCACCAGCGCATCAATAGTCGACTTCCAGCCGTTTATAACCGCCGGTCTTGTCCCTCCGCCAGCGAATCCGCTCACCATCTCCCAGCCATGTATAAGGCTCAAGGATGTCGACAAGGTCGGGCCTACTATGGGGAGGCATCTCACAATATTCGAGATGATGGCCCACCACGCCTTCAACACGAAAGAGAGGTTCGTTTACTGGAAGGAGAGGACGGTGGAACTGTTCCATGAGTACGCAACCGAAGTCTTGGGGATCCCTGAGGAGGAGATAATCTACAAAGAGAGTATATGGGAGGGAGGAGGGAACGCCGGTCCTGATTTGGAACCCATAGTCAGGGGATTGGAGATAGCCACCCTAGTCTTCATGGAGTACAAAGAGGAGAATGGGAAGTACGTCCCGATGGACACCAAAGTGGTGGATACTGGATATGGACTTGAGAGGATAACCTGGCTCCTCAGGGGTGATCCTACTGGCTTTCACGCAGTTTACGGGGATCTGGTCGATACCTTCAGGTCCGAGTTGGGAGTGGAGCTGGTGGATGAGGTCCTCCTCAGCAGATACTCTGAAGTCTCTTCCATACTCAGGGAGCTGGAGAGGGGAAGAAAAGTCAACGCTCTGAGGGGAAAGATTTCGGAGATGCTGGATATGGAGCAATCCTATTTGGAGGAGAAGATCGCTCCTCTGGAGAAAGTCTTTGCACTCCTAGATCACACGAAGACTATAGCCTTCATGCTCGCCGACGGCCTTGTCCCCTCCAATGTTAACGAGGGCTACTTGGGGAGACTGCTCATCAGGAGATCCCTGAAGCTCCTGAAGCTACTCGGCGTGGAGATGAACCTCTCGGAGTTGGTAGCCAGGCAGGTGAATTACTGGTCAAGTAAAGGGTTCCCAGAGCTCAAGGAGGTCCTAGACAGGATAGTGGAGATAGTGGATATTGAGCAGGCTAGATACGAGGAGATCCTCAGGAAAGGAGAGAAGATAGTCAGAGGAATAGTGAAAAATAAGAGGAAACTGGACTTGGAAGACCTAATCACTCTCTACGACTCCCACGGGGTTCCACCCGAGCTAGTGCAGACGGTGGCCGGGAAGCTCGGCGTCAACGTGGAGGTTCCAGATAACTTCTACGAGCTAATCGCTGGGAGACATGAGACGAGGAAGCCCGAGGCGCCTAGGCTCCCATCATTCATAGACGAACTGGACAGGTACGGGCCAACTAGACTGCTCTACTATCAAGATCCTTACCTGATGGAGTTCGATGCTACCGTCGTGGGTCATGTGGATGGCATGGTCCTTCTGGACAGGACCGCCTTTTATCCCGAGGGAGGGGGTCAGCCCAGCGATGTGGGGACGCTGTCTTGGTCTGGTGGGAGGGCCGAGGTTGTCTCGGTGGAGAAGTACAAGGGGAGGGTCCTCCATCGCCTGAACGGCCCCCTACCTCCAGTGGGCACCAAGGTGCACGGCAGGGTTGACGAGGGAAGGAGGCTATCAAGGATGAGGCATCATACCGCCACTCACGTGATCCTCGAGGCCGCGAGGCGCGTACTCGGACCCCATGTATGGCAGTGGGGGGCCCAGAAGGGTGATGAAGAGAGCAGGCTGGACATAACCCATTACAAGAGCATAACTCCAGAGGAACTCAAGTACATAGAGCTGCTCGCCAACGAGACGGTCATGAGGAACCTCCCCGTGAACACTTTCTGGCTCCTGAGGACCGATGCCGAGAAGAGGTACGGCTTCGTCCTATACCAGGGAGGGGTGGTGCCGGATCCCGTACTTAGGATAGTCGAGATCCATGGCTACAACGTTCAGGCATGCGGCGGGACCCACGTCACAAGAACGGGAGATATAGGGCCGATAAAGATATGGAGGGCGAGGAGGATCCAAGACGGAGTGATAAGACTGGAGTTCTCCGCTGGAGTGCCGGCCGCTAGGAGACTCATCGATGCTCACCTCAAGCTCAAGGAGATCGCTCAGTCCTTGGGAGTGAGCGAGGAAGATGTAGATAAGGCATTTAGGGCTGCCATGGAGGAGCTGAAGGAGCTCAGGAGGGAAGTCAGGAGGCACTCGAGGGAAATAGAAGAAGCCAAGATCAAGGAAGCCCTGAAGGGGTTCGAGGAGGTAGGAGGATACAGGGTCTCGCACGTGCAGCTCACCTACGTCACCTTGGATGAGGGCGTCAAGCTAGTCGACAAGCTCGTCGGCGGTGAGGAGAGGATAGTCGTCATGACTAGACCGTCTGGAGAGAAGGTGGAGGTGGCTTTGCTAGTCAACGGCTATGATCTGGTCGCGGGCGATCTCGTTAAGGAAGCCACCAAGTCGGTCGGCGGTGGAGGTGGAGGCAGTCAGAGACTCGGCAGAGGATCCATACCCAGTGAGAAGCTGGAGAGCTTCTTGGAGGTGATTAGAGCACGATTAGGAGGGAACTAGTGGAGAGCCTAGTCCCTCTCACATATACCCTTTTCACCTTGGGATTCAGGGACTCTGTGGAGATCGTGGGTAGGAGGTTTTCTCTGAGGAAGATGGAGGTGGTCGCGCTATCCAAGCTGGTCAGGTCGCCCGAGGAGTCCCTTCGTAATTCCCTCAAGGTCGTTCCCGCCAAGTGCGTCTCTGGAAGAGACTTGGGAATTGACGGTTTCAACGTCCTAATAACCCTAGAAGCGGCTTTATCGGGCCAACCGGTCTACGTTTGCTCTGATGGTCTGGTTAGGGACCTCTCCCTCGTATACTCATCTTACAAGCCATCCGGCAGGTTTGATGAGGCAGTCCATCTCCTAGACGAGGTGATAAAGCAGCTCGAGCCGAGTAGGGCTGTTATCTACTTGGACTCACCGATCTCCAAGAGCGGGAGGATAGCCAGTAGGATTAGGAATGCAGTCGATGGTGCCGAGGTGGTGGTATCCAAAAGGGTCGACTCAGACATATTGGAGCACGAGGTAGTGGCGAGCAGCGATTCCCGCATAATCTCCCACGCAGCCTGCATCGTGGACCTCCCTAGGATCGCGCTTGAGAGAATAGGCATACTCCCGAAATCGTTATTTCCCTCCGAGGGACGGACACCGGGGTTGAGGTTTGATAGACCTACCCAGAACGGTTGACTTCGATGGAAGGAAAGTGATCCTAGTTGATCAGAGGAAGCTTCCCGAAGATCTCGTTTTCTTTGAATGCAAGGACGTTGAGTGCGTTGCCTTCGCCATAAAGAACATGGTCGTAAGGGGAGCCCCAGCCATAGGGGCTACCGCTGCTTTCGGCTTGGCGCTGGTGGCGTCTAAGTTCGAGGGGAAAAGGGATGAGCTGCTGAACGAGCTCAGGAGGGCCGCCGAACTGCTCAGATCCACTAGGCCGACCGCATACAATCTATTCTGGGCCGTGAACAGGGTGTTGAAGGAGGCGAAGGGCTCGTCTCTGGATGAGATAAGAGAGAAGGTCATTGGAGAGGCGAGGAGGATCGCTGAGGAGGATGTCGAGAACAACAGGAGGATAGGGGAGTTCGGTTACAATCTCATCAAGGACGGGTACAGGGTGATGACCATATGCAACGCCGGGTCCTTGGCCACGGTGTGGTACGGAACGGCGACCGCTCCGATGTATAGGGCATATGAGGAGGGCATCGAGTTCGAGGTCGTGGCCTTGGAGACTAGGCCGGTCCTTCAGGGTGCACGAATCACTGCTTTCGAGCTCAGCAGGGCTGGAATTCCAGTGAAGCTCATAGTAGATGGGGCGGCTGGGTACGTCATGTCGGAGCTGGGGGTGGACTTGGTGATAACGGGCGCGGACAGGGTGCTGGGAGACGGAACCACATATAATAAGATAGGCACATACTCCCTCTCCATACTGGCCAAGGAGCATGGAGTTCCCTTCTACGTCGCAGCTCCTACCTCTACCTTCGATCTGGATTCAGGGCCAGAGGACGTGAAGATAGAGATGAGGGATCCCAGAGAGGTGGCCTTCATAGGGGGAAAGAGGGTAGCGCCGGAGGGCGTCGACATAATCAACCCGGCATTCGACATGACGCCTCCCTCCAATATCACTGGGATAATCACGGAAAAAGGGATTGTAGAGAGGCCCTTAGAAGAGGGAATAAGGGGGCTGTTCAGCCGAAGCCGGGAGGCCTGACATTCACCACCTCTTTATTCACAAGGTTCGGCGGGACCTTCCCGTTGAGGAAGGCTATCAGGTTCTCGGCCACCATCTCGGCCATCCTCGATCTGGTCTCGTGGCTGGCACTCGCAGCGTGAGGCGCAAGCACGACGTTATCCAGCTTCAGGAGGGGATCGTCGGGGGATATGGGTTCCTGCTCGAAGACATCTAGGCCAGCTCCAGCTATCCATCCCTCTTTAAGAGCTTTATAGAGGGCCTTCTGATCTACCACCTTACCCCTCGCGGTGTTTATCAGGAAAGCGGTTGGTTTCATCTTCCTCAGCTGCTCCTCACCGATGAGATGGTAGGTCTCAGGGGTCAGGGGCACGTGAAGGCTCACGTAATCCGACTCCTCGAGCAACCTATTCAAGTCCACGAACTCGGCCCCCAGCTCCTTCTCCAAGTCCTCCCTCCTCACCGAGTCGTAGTAGAGGATCCTCATCCCGAAGCCCTTAGCTCTTCTGGCGACCGCGCTGCCTATCCTCCCCATCCCGACTATGCCCAGCGTCCTCCCGTACACATCGGAGCCGAGCATCATTAGGGGGTGCCAGGCCACCTTCCACCTACCCTCCCTGACGTACCTGTCCGCCTCCACAACCCTCCTAGCTACGGCAAGCATCAGCGCGAAAGTGAAATCTGCCACGGTCTCGGTGAGGACCCCCGGCGTGTTGGTGACGTATATACCTCTCTTCGTGGCCTCCTCGACATCTATGTTGTCATAGCCCACGGCATACTGCGAGACTATCCTGAGCTTCGGGGCGGCGTCGAAGACCTCAGCATCTACGGGATCGGTGAGGAGCGAGACCAAGGCGTCAACATCCCGCACCCTCTCTATTATCACACCCTTAGGTGGAGGGGCCTCATCCGTCCACAGGTCAACCTCGAAGTGTTCCCTTATCTTGGAAAGTCCCCTCTCGGGGATCTCTCGGGTCACGAAAACCTTGGGCCTCATCGGACCACCCTTAGGAGGTGGCAGGAAAAGCTTTTAATTCTCCCTCCGCCGCCCCCGGTCAAGAATTTTAAGGGGATCCGGTTGTCTGCCTAGGTGGTCCGTATTTAGGTTGGGGCCCGAGAGAGAAGAGGGAAATCAAGAGTACAAGCTAAAGCTCGATCCTCAGTCGGAAGAGCGGATAGCCAAACTCGTAACTCAGCTGAATTACAGGCTAAACGAGGGCGGAGGGGAGGCCTTCTACGAGCTCGGAATATCGGACGACGGGCTCCCAGTGGGACTGACCGAGGACGAGGCTAGGAGGACGTTTGAGGTCATGGACAGGATTGTAGAGAGTCTGGGAGCGAGGTACATGGTGGTGAGGAGAGAGAAGGCCTCCAGAGGATATGTGTACGAGCTCCTGATAAGGAAGACTGTAGATGTGCCTCCGATCCAGATATCGATCGCCCTCTTGGGCAACGTGGACGCTGGCAAGTCTACCCTGAAGGGAGTCCTCGTCTCCGGCATGCTCGACGACGGGGATGGACTGGCCATGAGCCAGGTCGCTAGGTATCTCCATGAGCTTAAGTACAGGAGATCCTCATCGGTCACCTATCACATCTTGGGATTCGATAACAGGGGAAGATCGGTAAACGATGAGCTGGAGGGATACAACGAGTCCGAGATATACCTCAGGTCCTCCAAGGTGATAACGCTGGTGGACTTGGCTGGCCACGAGAAGTACCTCAGGACCACTCTGAAGGGCGTGCTGGGTTCTATTCCGGACTACACGGCTATAGTCGTCGCTGGGAACGCGGGGCCCATAGGGAGCTTCAAGGAGCACTTGGGCATTTCGGTGGCCCTCAAGATCCCATCCTTCGTGGTGATCACGAAGGTGGATATGACCCCTAAACAGGTGCTCTCCTCCAACATAAGAAAGGTCACCGAGTATCTCAAGCTGCCCGGGGTTAACAGAATCCCGTATCCGGTGAAAAACGAGAATGACTGCGCTGTGGCTGCTAGGAACATGCCTCACGGAAGGATAACTCCTATATTCCTTGTATCAAACGTCACCGGAGAAGGGCTCGATCTACTCAAGAAGTTCCTCAACCTCCTCCCCCCTAGGCTGAACTGGAGTGATAAGGAGAGGGAGCCATTCCTCACCTACGTGGACGACAAGTTCAACGTTACGGGAGTGGGGCTGGTCATATCCGGGTTGGTGGAGTCAGGTACAATCTCTGTAGGCCAGAGGGCCCTCCTAGGACCGTTCGACGATGGCTCGTTTAGGACCGTCAGGGTGAAGTCCATCCATGTGAGCAGGATCTCGGTGGAGAGAGTCTCTGCGGGCCAGTTTGCCACATTCGCAGTTACCAATGTGGATTATGATGAGGTCAGGAAGGGGATGGTCCTCCTAGATGTGGACGCGAAGCCTAGGGCCGTGAGAACCTTCAGGGCGAACATAAGGGTGCTCCATCACCCTACGACGATCCGAGTAGGATACGAACCGGTCATCCAGCTCAGGACGATAAGACAGCCCGTGAAGCTCATAGATTCACCAAAACCCTACCTTCGGACGGGAGACAAGGCTGAAGTGGTGTTCAGGTTCGTCAGAAGGCCTGAGTACGTGAGGGTAGGGGATACATTCGTCTTCAGGGAGGGCAGGACCAAAGGCTTGGGTAAGATAACGGGGATAGTGGAGTAGATAGGAGTGAGGGTCAAGGTAGGCGGTAAGATATACGAGAGGTCGGTCCCCGATCGTCTCTTCAACGAGGTGAAGGAGAAGGTCAAGTCGGTATGCCGCTTCGATCCCTCGGCCAAGACTTGGATATTCGACCCGAGGAAAGCCCTGTGCTCTAACTGGGATGTCCTAGTAGAGTTCTTTCACGTGCCGGATGAAGAAATTAGGAGAGAACTGGAGGAGTTCAAGGCTGAAGTGGACGTTAAGCTGGGAGAGATGATGGATAAGGGCTATTTCGCATTTCTCCCATGCGGAGAGGTCAGAAGACCTTTCAGGATGGAGGGAGGGCTGGCTCTACTTGACCTGAGAGAGGTGGAGAGGATCATATCTAGGGAGGGACCCCTCAAGGCATACGACATCATCCTAGGCTCCATAAATGGCTATTACCTGGAAGAGCATCTGAGGAAGCTAGAATCTCTATTCTCATCCAAGAGGGTGGTGATCCTGAGGGATGCAGGCAGGAAGATGGTCATAGAGATACCATACCCTGAAGAAGGTATCATAAGCAGCTTGGAACTCACCTCCAAGGTGAAATACTACGTGAGAACTCTAAAGGACATTCAGGTAAAGGAGCTCACCGTGTTGAAGAGGAAGAGCTACACTACATTCGAAGGGCCTTTCTTCGTGCATCACAGAGTTCGGGACATAGCCAAGAGGTACAACTACTCCGTCTCAGATGAGGTGAACTGGCCCGATCAGGATGTGGCCCTATACAAGGACTTCTCCCTCTACGACTTCCAGAAGCAGGCGGTCGACAGCTGGGAGAGGAACGGAAGGTTCGGCACCGTGGTCATGCCTACTGGGGCTGGCAAGACCTATGTTGGCTTGGAGGCGATCTTCAGAACCTCCAAGAGCACTTTAATCTGCGTGGTGACCGAAGAGCTAGCGAAGCAGTGGTCAGAACTGATTAGAGAGAAACTCTCATTCAAGCCGGGGATCTTCACGGGGAGGAAGAAGGAGGTAAGGCCGATCACGGTGGGAATCTACAACTCGGTGGCCAAGCACATAGAGGGAATATTCGACAAGTTCAGCCTGATAATCTTCGATGAGGTCCACCACGTACCGGCTGCCACGTTCAAGGAAATAGCGTTCAAGGCAAAGGCCAAGTATAGGCTGGGATTATCCGCCACCCCAGAGAGGTCAGACGGGAACCATCACCTCATATTCCTCACGTCCGGGGAGGTCGTTTACAAGGTGGACTACGAGCAGCTCCTCTCCATGGGATTCTTGGCTCCGGTGAGGCACCACGTATTATATGTAGAGCTCTCTCCTGAGGAGAGGAGGCAGATGACGAGGGAGCTTCTAATGGCCAGAAGTGATGAGGAGAGGAGGTTGATCGAGAAGAAGTACGCTCTCAAAGCGAAGGCTAAAGTAGGAAAGGTGCTGGATCTGCTGAGAGACCTTGAGGGGAGGAAGATACTCATATTCACCGAGTACATAGATCAGGCCGAGGAGATATACAGGAAGGCCAAGGAGCTAGGTTACAGGGTCGAGCTTCTGATAGGCAAGACAACTAACAGGGCCGAGATATTCGACAGGTTCAGGAGGGGTGATGTGAACATAATAGTGACAACCCGCGTGCTAGATGAGGGCATCGATGTGCCTGACGCCGATGTGGCTATCATAGTCAGCGGTTCTGGTTCTAGGAGACAGATGGCTCAGAGGGTTGGGAGAGTAGTAAGGGGGGCTCCTGGAAAGGTAGCAGATGTTTACGAGATAGTTACTAAGGGAACGATCGAGGAAAGGCTATCTAGGATGAGAAGGAGGGGATTACCGATCTCCTCTCGACATAGGAGGGGCGCGAAATTTTAAAGCAGTGAGCTCCCCTAGAAGTTAGGTTAGCCTAACTTATGCTCGGAGGGGAGGCGATGGACGGAAACTTACTGCCTCTAATCGCGTTGAGACCGGGTCAGAGAGGTCGCATCGTAACGATGAATGTGGGCAGGGGGAAGGCTAGGAGGCTGATGGAGCTGGGCCTCCTCCCAGGAGAAGTGGTGGAGGTTATCTCGAATTCAGTGGGGCCAGTCGTCCTCAGGGTTAGAGGGATGACATTGGCCTTGGGAAGGAACGTCGCCTCCCGCGTGTGGGTGGAGGTGATCCCGTGAGCGAGGTGCTGGTAGCGCTGGCGGGCTCTCCAAACGTGGGTAAAAGCACACTCTTCAACAGGATAACGGGAGGTGACGTTCACGTCGCTAACTGGCCAGGAGTCACACTCCAGAGGGCCGAGGGAAAAGCAGAACACCACGGGATCGCTCTTAGGATAATTGACCTCCCTGGAACGTACAGCCTTTCCGCTCAGGACATAGGGGAGAAAATAGCGAGAGAATTCATAGTAGAGGAGAAGCCAGATGTAATCGTCATAGTAGTGGACGCTACCTCCTTGGAGAAGTCCCTATACTTCGCGGTAATGGCCCTTGAACTCTACCGGAAGGCAGTGATAGCTTTGAACATGATAGATGCGGCTGAGAAGAGGGGAATACATATAGATACTGGGGGACTGGAATCCAAGCTAGGGGTTCCGGTTGTTCCAGTTTCCGCCCTGAAGGGTATCGGCTTGGGTGTACTCTTGGACAGGATCTTGGATGTGGCCCAAGGAAGGGTGAGGACCTGCCCCCTCAGGGTCGACTACAACGGACTGGAGACCTTCATCCACGAGGTAGAGGGGTTAATCAGAGATAAGGGTGCTCTCGATAAATATCCGAGTCGTTGGGCCGCTGTTCGCCTCTTAGAGGGAGATGACGTCCTTCTAGATGAGCTGAGGAAGGAGAATCCGGAACTGGCTAGGAAAGTGCATTCCATCAGGGAACGGGCTAGAATTGAGCTTGGGGAGGATCCGGAGAGGATAGCCATAAGCTCCCGATACTCGCTGATAGACGAGATCGTTAGCTCCACCGTGACGAGGGTGAGGCTGGCTGCCCCCACCCTCACCGAGAAGCTGGATCAGCTGATGCTCCATCCAGTGGCGGGTCCTGTGGCATCAGTTCTCCTGATTCTTTTCACGTTCTTCCTGATCTTCGCGGTTAATACCGGTTTCCCGCTTAACATACTCTTAGACCACATGGGATACACCGAACTAGCTGTCCTCGTGGAGGAGTACAGCCTATCTGGCATCTTAGGTTCCCTCTTCGATTGGCTATCCTCCGTTCTCTCGGAATGGTTGACCTCTATAGGATACGAGGACTGGTTGGTGGGCCTCGTCTCCGACGGTATAATAGGAAGCATCGGCACGCTCGCGTCCTTCATTCCCCTCCTCCTGATGGCTTACGTGTTTCTCGGCGCCATGCAGGACAGTGGGCTCTTCCCTAGGGCGGCTGTGTCCCTCGACAATCTGTTCAGGAGATTTGGATTGAGTGGCAGAGCTTTCTTTCCCGCAGCCTTGGGCATGGGATGCAGCGTAGCGGCCGTAGTGTCCACCCGAGCCATGGACGATGACCGAGAGAGAATGGTTGCCGCCATGGCTTCGCCCCTCATCCCCTGTCAGGCCCGCCTCCTTGTGCTGCTGGCACTCGCTTCCGCCGCCTTCACGAACCCCTTGGAGCAGTCGGCCCTGACAGTCTCCGTGTACCTCCTGAGCTTCGTTCTCTACCTACTGACGTCAAAGGTCCTGAACAAGCTAGTGTTCAAGGTGGAGTACGCGCCCGACCTAGTCATGGAGCTCCCTCCATACCACAGGCCCAGCCTCAGGGTCATATGGTGGTACGCGAGGAGCAACACGGAGCACTTCGTGAAGAAGGCGGGATTGCTCATATTCTTCCTTGGAGTAACCACATGGTTTCTCCTTAATTTCGGGCCCACTGGTTACCTGTCACAAGGAGACATATCTATGAGTTACGCGGCCATCCTAGGCAATCTACTGACTCCAGTGACCTCCCTCATAGGGTTGCCCGATTGGAGGTATGCTCTCGCCTTCGAGGTAGGGTTCGTGGCGAAGGAAGGGCTCCTCATAACCTTCTCCAGCATAACCGGCGCAGCTGACCCCGTGGAGGCCCTGAGGTCCATGGGTATAACTCCTCTCAAGGCTGTGTCCATGGCCCTAGCAATGAACTACTACGTACCCTGTCTCGCAACTGTCGCAGCCCTCTTCTCAGAGCTGAGAATTGGGAAATACGTCCTGTTGACGGTGGCAATTGAGATATCGCTGGCGCTCCTACTGGCCGGGATGGCGTACTGGGTCGGCATTCTGATGGGTCTCTCCTGAGGCCCAAATTTTAATTTCGTAGTCGTCATAAAACTCGATGGACAAACTGGATGCCCGCATACTCGACGAGATTATAAAAAATGGGAGGATTACCCTAACCGAGCTTGCGAAAAGAGTTAAGGCTCCTAGGACAACCCTAACCTCCAGATTCAAGAAACTGGTCGAATCTGGATATGTGAAGGGATTTACGGCGATAATAAACTACAAAAAACTTGGATACCAGTTGACTGCCTTCGTCCTGGTCCAGATAAGGAGGGGAAAGCCAGTAGGTGATAAATCTAACCAAGAGATCTTCATAGAAAACATAGCAGCCGAATCCGAATCTAGGCCCGATCTCCCGTGGGTAGAGGAAGCTCACATAATCACTGGAGATTATGACATCCTGCTCAAGGTTAGGGCCCGAAGCATGGACGAATTGACGAAGTTCCTCGTCACCGAGCTAGCGAGGCATCCAGACGTAGAGAGGACGCACACACTCATGGTCCTCAAGAGTCCTCACGAGGGTCTCTTCCCCATGAGTAAGGTCTTCAGCGCCTCTCCCTGAGTAGGGTCAGCAAGGGTATCTCGGATAACAATCGCTCGTCCAGCTCGTCCCAGAGTATGCAGGGTCTCCCCTTAGCGCCGGTCCTCATTACTCTCTCTGGCGTGGCTATCAGGTACACCGGCATGTCGTGCTCCTCCCTCGGAACTCTCTCGACTATCTGAAGCTCGTGCACCGTTGTCGCTACGGGCGTCTCCTCAGATATGGCACCGATCTCCCCCAATATACCATACTCTATGTCGGAGAACCCGTGCCCCTTCCCCAGTCTACCTCCCTCCAGATCGACGGCGACTGATCCAGTGACCTTCATGTCGATCCGGGGGAGATCGAGCCTCACCTTCCTCCCGTACTTGAAAGCGCCCCTGATCGTGGCCGCTCGCTCGTAGTTCGCTGGAACTATCTCCCTGGGATCGAGTATCAGGAAGCCCTCCCTCAGCCTAGGGGTTGCCATTATCACGAGCTTCCCTTGCATGAGGCCCAGCATCCTCACGAACTTCTGTGGGGAGTCCGGGTTGACGAACACGACTTCAGCAGACCTCCACTCGGGCTGGAAGGTGAGGTTGATCGCGGCCCTCTCGGCTCCCTTGAAGTTGGGGATGCGTCCCCTTATGGGCTTCGGGAAGAGAGCTACCCCCTCTCTCTCAAGCCTCTTCCAGACAATCTCTCTGATCCTTCTTTTCTCCTCCTTCACATCCATCGACCGAGGATCCCCTAACTAGCTTAAATAATGAGCTCAGCTTAAGGCTGGATGAGTTCTAGGGAGAAGATATTAGAGCTCCTCATGAACTCCGGGGAACCGCTGTCTGTTGACGACATAGCCAGAGAGATGGGCATGGACCCGAGAGAAGCTAGGGAGATCTACAGACACTTGGAACACATAGCGAAGACGGTTAGGGCCAAGTACGGCAAGACGCTCCTGATGGAACCTCCGGTCTGCAGAAAGTGCGGGTACGTGTTCAGGAACCTTAAGAAGCCACGGAAGCCCAGTAAATGCCCCAAGTGTGGAAGTGAGTGGATAGAGCCACCTAGATTCATAATAAAATGAACTGGCAATGTGGGAGGATGGATCAGGACATCAGGTCCACCAGCAGGTCCCTGATCCTGATCACTATATCCTCCCTGACGTTCTCCAAGTCGCCGTGAGCCCTGCTTTCCACCTCTATCGTTCCAACGGAGACCGTTGGTATGCCCTTACCTGCGAACACGAACCCATCATTACCTCCGAGGGATCCGGCCACATCCCTCCTCCCGAAGAACTTTTCGTAGCTGTCCAGCACTTCCCTCACAAACTCGTGATCCGGGTGGGTCATCCAACCAGGGTTCAGGGTCTCCTCGAACCTGACCTCTACCTCGGCACCGAACTTGATTGCGGCAGAGGAGACGGCAGCCAAAAACCTCCCAATCACATCATCCTTCTTCTCATCCGGTATGAACCTTATATCGAACCCCAGAGTCGCCTCCGGAGGTACAACATTGTGCTTGTCGCCGGCCCTCATTATGGTCAGGCTGAACCTCCCCCAAAGCTTGGGGACAGGGGATCCACGGGGTGCCGGGACTACCGACAGTCTGGAAGCATGTTCCTGTGAGAAACCAGTGAGCAGATCGTTGGCTATGGCTATGGCTTGGTGAACCGGGTTGAGAGCTGCGAAGGGCCTACCAGCATGGCCTCCCCTCCCCTTCACAACTATTTCGCCGTGGATCACACCGCTCGCACCTATGCCCACGAAATCGGGAGCGGCATCTATCACCACGACCCTGTCAGGCCTCACACCGACCTCCTCAAAGCCCTTCTCGGCTACAGCGAATACACCAGTCCCTCCAACTTCCTCATCCCCTACCACAACTACTACAGGGTTGTACCTGCCTGATCCCTTATCCAGAATCCTCTTAGCCGCCGAAAGACTCAGGACTATGGCTGACTTGTCATCTGCAGCTCCCCTTCCGTATATCCTCCCTCCCACCCTCTGGGGGTCGAAGGGATCGAATTCTCTGCTGTCGAGCTTCCAAGGACCCCTAGCGGGCACCACGTCGTAGTGAGACAGGAGGATAAGGTTCTTATCCGCCCCTACATCGGCCCACGCTATGACGTTGGGGACCTCCCCCTTATCATCCCTGTGTACATGAATATGGGTATTCAATCCGAGCTCTTTTGCCTTCTCCTCTATCATCCGGGCTGCTTCCCAGTAGTTCTTCCTCTCTGTTGCGTTAGTATCGAGGCGAACCAGATCCATCAGAAATTGGAACATCTCTTCATCGTTCATATGTCTGATTGGGGGTAAGAACTTATACGCTTTCCCGCGCTACCCAGCCCATCAGTGTCCAACCTGACCTGAAGAGGTGTGCGGTGAGATGCTCCGTCTCGTGCTTCTAGGCAGGCCTGGAGCCGGAAAGGGAACTCAAGGCGCCTTCATCTCCGAGAAATTCAAAGTTCCTAGGCTGATCATGAGCGAACTCCTTAAGGAGGAGGTGAGGAGCGGTTCGGAACTTGGCGAGACAATAAAAGGGTACATGGAGAGGGGCCTCTTGGTACCCGACGACATAGTGTATCGGGTCTTGGAGAAGAGGCTGTCAGAGGCCATGGAGAAAGGGTTCGTGTTGGATGGATTTCCCAGGAATCTAGAACAGGCCGAATGGCTTGAAAAGTTCCTTAACGCGAGGAGAAGGTCCCTAACAGCGGTGCTCTTCTTCGATGTCGACGAGCTGACCGTCCTTCGACGGATGATGGGCCGCCTGGTCTGCGAGAGTTGTGGTAGATCCTACAACGTCTTCTATGATCCTCCACCAGATGCGAGGAGATGCGAGTGCGGCGGCAAGCTCTATCAGAGGAGCGACGATTGCTACGAGAAGATACTGAGGAGGTTGGACGTGTTTAACAAGGAAACTAGCCCTCTAATAAAGTACTACGAGGACAAGGGACTCCTTGTAAGAATAGATGCGTCTAAAGATGTGGAAGGGGTCAGAAAGGAAGTCTTCTCCATAATCTCCTCCCTTCTCTCTCCCTTCTGAGCGTTTCAGGTATCTTGACGAAAAACAAACTGGAGAAGAGCCTAGTGAACCCCAGCAGGAGCATGGTCTCCCTTACCCCGAGTAGGTCACCTAGCGCCCCACCTATTAGCGGTGCCACTGAGTTGGTGAGCGATGTGAGGGCATTGAATGTTGAGACAGCTGAACCGCGCCTCTCAGGGGAGGATGCATCTAAGAGGTAGGTTGGCGAGGCCACGAAGTACATTGAGAACCCCACCATGCCCACAGCTGTTCCTATCAGGATGTGGATGAGGTCGCTCCCCAGCGAGTATGAGAACGGAATTGCTGCAGCGAAGGCTGGGGACATCACTAAGAGGATCTTCCTCCCTACCCTGTCAGCCATGAACCCCCACAAGGGCTGCAGGATCAGCCTTGTGACGTTGGCAATGGTGCTTATGAGACCTATCTCCGCCTTACTCAACCCGTACACCTTGATCTGAGCTACAGAGAAGAGTGGCCATGCTAGAGACCATATCAAAGACCACAGAACGCTGGCTATGAGGAACGGCCTGTAGCTTCCCCCCACGTGATCTGATTTTGCTCCCTTCCTACCACTTTCATCCTCTCCGGCGGCCTGAGGTGTCGGTACTCTGTGAGGAATTAGGCATACGGTTCCAGCAGCCAAGAGGAACTGGCTGACGCCGACCAGGCTGGCGAACCAGTAGCCGAACGCATCCATGACCATTCCAGCGATGGGTGAAAACACCGCAGTTCCCAGCGTTGAGAACGTGCTGGTCACCCCAGAGATCCTTCCTCTCTCCTCCAATGCAGTCAGATCACCCAAAATCGCCAACCATGCAGAGTTCGACATCCCCATGAACGAGTTGAGCATAGCTCCCGCCGCGTAAAACTCCAAGCTCGCTCGGGAGTTGTATACCCAATATATGGACACAGCGGAGAGAAGGTAACCTGCCAACATGAGGGACCTCCTTCTCCTAGCAGACCTATCCACCAGCCATCCCCAGAGGGGCTGGGTTACAGCGCTGGAGAGACCCCCTATTGAGATAGCTATGGCCACTTCAGTGGGAGAGAGACCAAACTTGTCCACACCGTAAGCATAAAGCAGGAAGAAGGTGAAGCTCATGGATGTGCCTTGGAAGAAGGAGTTGATGGACAGTCTCAGGGCCTTCTTACCGGTTTCTGATTTGAGCGGTGATGAGGGCAATTCATCACCTCAGCTCAGTTCAGCTCAGCGATAGGAGAGCTGAGATCACCACCACAGATAGGGTCAGCAGAGAAAGAACCGCTATCTTGTACTCTCCCTCAGTGAACATCCTGTAGGAAAGCGCCACTAAGAAGCTCGCGGGAGTCAACACTATAAGGAAGAGACCTGCTTCTCTGATCAAGGAGTTTCCAGAGAAGTGCTCGATCGCAATACCCGCTGCCAGCACGGAAAGCCCCAGAATGACGCCCCACCTGAGGAAGGAGGGGAGATTCCCTAGATCAACGTCCAAATAATCACCTCACCATCCCACGAGCTTGATCCCCGCGTAGAGAAGCACTAATGCGAAGATGAGCTTTATATACTTGGATTTCATGCCCTTGAGCGATTTTGCACCCAGAGTGGCCCCCGGTATTATTCCCAGCGCGAATCCAAGGACCAAGACGGGATCGACGAACCCCTTGATGGCATAGACCATACTCCCAGAGGAGGCGGTGAGACCCACCATGAAGGAACTGGTCGCCACAGCTTCTTTTATCGGCATTCCCATTGCTAGATTCATTATAGGCACCTTGAGGACACCCCCTCCTATGCCGAACATCCCCGAGGCCATGCCGGCGAAGAACGACGAGAGAACACCGAGGGCCCAGTGTTTCACCTCGCCCTCCTCTCTGGGTCGTGCGAATGTCCTAGCGAGCATGATCAGAGAAATAGCGATAAGTCCGAATCCGAAGATTCTCTCAACTAGGTTCGAAGGCAGGCCTATGGTCATAGAGGCCCCCGCGATAGCCCCCAAGGCGGTTGAAGGTTCCAACGTCAGTGCCGCCTTGAGATTTACCAATCCCTCCTTGAGATAGACTGTTGAGCT
The DNA here is from genome assembly GCA_030130125.1 of Thermoproteota archaeon. NCBI lineage: Archaea > Thermoproteati > Thermoproteota > Thermoproteota archaeon. Next base: position 45 of record JARZZM010000051.1, on the reverse strand, counting down.
AGAGGCGGAGGTGACGATTATTGTAAGCAGGCTGGAGGCTATAGC
>JARZZM010000050.1 GCA_030130125.1 Thermoproteota archaeon | reverse complement strand
AAAATATCAATGGATGCACTGCGAGTTGCTCTAATTATTCAAGGAGTGAATGAAGCGTCTTACGCGCTACGGGGGACGAGGCAAGAGCTTAAGGAACTGGCGAAAGTTGCGAACGGAGAAGCTATTGCGCTTGAGAAATCTTTGAAGACATGGCACAAACTTGCTTTGGCGTCCGCAACAATGATTGCCACATCCCAACTATTATCAGGGAAAATAGAACGGCTTACGGTGGATTATCTTGAGTTTGACCAGGCGATACATGATGTGGGGACAGTGATGCCGTTAACAGAAGAGGTTTTGAGAGAAATTGCCAAACGGTTAGAAGAGGCATCCCGTGCGACAAAGAACTATTATTCAATGGCGGAACTTGCGAGATATGCATTGTATGACCTGAGAAGTTCAGGTTTGAGTGTGGAGGAATCACTGGCCGCTCTAATTCCAACGCAAAAGCTGGCGATTGCGACACTTGGAGACCTAAACGAGACAGCGAGGTTGGTTGGCAGAGTATTAAACACATTTGGAAAATCGTGGGACATGAGTCCGGTAGAAAAAGCCAACAGGGTTTTCGTAGCGGCGAGCAACGCGGTAAAGAGGTTTCAATGGACGGGGCCGATATTGGCCGAATCGCTTGCATGGGCTACGGCGGCGGCCCAGTCGTTTAATGTGAAGTTTGAGGAGACGCTGGCGGTTTTGGGGATGCTCAACACAAAAGGGGTTGCAGCATCAAGGGCAGGCACGATGTTCACAGCGTTTTTGAGGGAATTGATTCAAGGCGCTGATAAACTTGGGATAAATATAACAAATGCACAGGGTCAACTGCTCTCATTAGCGGAGATACTTACAGAATTCAGGAAAAAGTATGGTGAGAAGTTGGATGTCAATGAGATAGCTGAGATACAGAGGGTTCTGGGAGAAGAGGGGTCGAGATTGATCCAGTTGCTTTATGGACAGGAAAGGGAATTGGTCGAGGCGACGAACAGTCTCGGCAACTACAATGATGCTTTGAAGATGGTGAAGACGAGGCTGGAAGGCGCAGAGGCGAGATTGAGGTCCATAGAGAACAGATGGAAAGATTTCCGGGCAGAAGTTGGTAAGCATGCTGCTCATATAGAATTGGATTTTAAGGCATTACTACTGGGATTAAGCGAGACCAAATTTGGGGAACAGATTGCAAGCTGGGGGATGGCTGTGGGTTTGTTCGTGTCAAAGTTGATGTTATTGAGCGGTAAGATAGGAGGACTCATCAGTTTATACAATATATGGCAGTTGAACAAGACGATTTCAGCGAAGCTTGCGATGTATGAAGCGGCGGCGGTGAGTGCCTCGGCCGGAGCGATGGCTGAGGACACGGCAGCGACGGCCGCGAACACGGCAGCGACGGAGACGAATACGGCAGCGACGATGGCTAATGCGGCGGCTCAGAGGACACAGGCGGCAGCAACTATGGCCTCGACGACAGCTACCGGAGGGTTGATGAGAGCGTTAAGTGGATTGGCTACAAAAGTGAGTGCATTGGGTCCTATTGCGCTCGGCGTTGGAGGTGCACTGTTTATATTGAAGAAAAGTTGGGATGCTTTGAGGGAAGCGTTTGAAAAGCCGTTGGACGAAAAAACCTTGAAACAGCTTGAGGAGTTGGGTGCACGGTTTGTGAGAATTACCAGTCCGGAATGGGTAAGATATGAGCTCATGGAAATTCGGCGGGAGAAGGCAGAAATAGAAGCAAGAATTTCTGAGCTATCCGAAGAACTTGCACGGATAAAAGAGCCAACGGAACAAGAGTTGATAGCGATGGAATTGGTGGGTTCACCCGGACTTTCCAAGGAAAGATACAAGGAGTTAAAAGAATACAAAAAATTGAAAGAAGAGATTGCGAAACTTGAGGAGCGAAAAGTTGTTTTAGCAACAAAAGAGAAGGAAGTCATTACAGATATAAGACATTCGGCTGAAAGGTTGTATCTTGCTGCACCACATTCAGGAGAAGCGGAACGGTATTTGAAAAAAGTGCATGAAGCTACCGGATTGGAAATAAAGATAGATTTCGAGGGATTGAAATCTGCTGAACCCAGGAGTGTGAGCGTGAATTTAGGGGGTGGAGAATTCGTTGGTTCATTTGCATCTGGCGGAGTAGTGCCAGAAACTGGATTTGCGCTGGTTCATAAGGGTGAGGTGATAGTGCCACCGGAGCGTATTAAAGAGATAACTGAGTCTGAGAGAGGATGGCGGGGCGATGTGAAGATACAGGTGGTCAATAACTTCTATACGACAGGCGAGCTATCAGCCAGTTCTGCTCGAAATATAGCTAAAGAGGTGGAAAGAGCACTTCGAGATGCCATGAGGAAAGCGAAGATGAAGCGGGGTGAATTGAGATGGTGAAACTTGGAGACTTAGTGTTCGAGCCTGTTCCTGAGAGTATAAAGATTACAGGAGAAAGTAAAGTTGTGGTGCATGAAATACCATTTGGGGATCCGGTTGTGCAACATTTAGGTAACAGCGCCAATGAGTTTGAAATAACTGGTATTTTCAGGCAAAACGCGTGGACATATAGGCAGAAGATAGAAGATATGAGGGTTCGAGGTGAGTCAATACCGTTCCAATGGGATGATTTTGTTACACAAGTTTATATATCTTCAACGGGTTGGGACACAATAAGACGAGGCGGTTTCAGATATAAGATAAAACTGGTCGAGGTAAAAAGAGAAGGGGTAGATGTGTGTTTTGTGCCACAGATGGCGACAGATATAACGAAGGCGATAGCAGAGGCGAAAAGTGTAAGGGCACAATTGCTTGCTGAACATTCTGCGGATCCGTTCGGAGAGATATACGCGGCTTTGACAAGGTTAATTATTGCAATGACAGAAGCTGTCAGTTTGATAAATGAGGTGTCGGATTGGGTTCATGCTCCACAAACTATACTGGATAAAGTAAAAGACACAGCATCTGTGATAATTGAGGAATGCGATGTTATAGAGAGATTTGTTTTGGGGATGACCGTGGATGCGCCTATGCGTTATGAGGGGCTTTATGAGGAAATATTGAAGTTGATACATTCTGAGAGAGACAGATATAAGGAACTTGTGAATCACATCAAAAGTTTGCCACCTACAATGAAAGAATACAGAGTGGTAGCAGGGGATACTCTCCAATCGATAGCGATCAAAGTTTATGGGACAGCGACGAGGTGGCAGGAGATAGCACTTGCTAACGGCATAATCGACCCTGCGGAGCTTGAACCGGGGATGGTGTTAAAAATACCATGAATCAATTTATCTTACCCAGCAGGAGATTTTTATAATCGGTTATTTTTTCCTCTAATTCTTTGCTCAATGGGATACCTTATGGGTCCCCAATAAATTTGGCCGGCCAAAAACTCCATGGAATCTTTCAACTCAAGGCGTTTGTAAGGTGCAACTTCAACAATATCTGTGATCCAAATTTCTGCTCCTTTGTTCATTGTTCACTTTCGCGGAAAACAATTTTTTCTTTTTCCAATTTGTTCAGTAATGTTTCTAACTGTTCAGCCTCCTCGTTCCATAATTCCATCATTTCCATGGTAAGGCTGTCCATTTCCAATGATTCAGGTTGGGTTATAGATAATTCGTCCAGGATAGATTTTATCTTTTTTCCGATAGCTTTTAATTTTTCAATTTCTTGAGGTGTAAATTTTATTTTTTTAACCTTTTGTGGTTTTACGGTATCGAGATTAAGGATTTCGCCGCGCTTTTTGGCCTCAAGCATGGGTTCAGTCTCATAGACAAGTCTAGTAGCTCGCCCCATAAAGAGGATAGTTTAATGTTTATTGACTGTCAATATTGAATAGAATAATAATATTAAAAAGGATTGAAAAATGGGGTGGGATTATGGAAAAGATTATGGAAGTTGTTCTTTATGTAAGTAGGCGATTAGAGAAGACCAGAGTAAAAGTTGGCAGGACCAGAATTATGAAAATTTTATATCTTGCAGATCTGATTGCAAAGTCCAAATTGGGCAGGACAATTACTAAGACAGAATACAGATATTACTTCTATGGCCCATATTCTCGTGAGGTGATAGATGCGATTATTAAACTGAAAAACGAGGGATATTTAACGGACAACACGGAGTTAACCAAATTTGGTCTTGCTCACGATTACAGACCTACGGAAAAAGCCTATAAAGCTCAGTTTGAACATCTCACAAAAGAGGAGGCAGAGATTCTGGACAGCGTAATAAGGAAGTTTGGACGGAATGAGTTGCTTCGACTGCTGGATGTGGTTTACGCGACCGAACCCATGAGGAAGGCATTTCCTGGAGAGGTGCTGAGGCTGTGAATGAAATAGATGGTAAAAAGGCATTTTTCATATGGGTTATTTTTGGAATCGTCGGTAATCCCAAAGTTAACATTTTTGTAGATTCGGATGAGAGAAAGAAGAATTTAATTCTTCATGGATTCCTTACAGATGTTGAACCTCCTATTCACAGAGAGAATACATTGGAAGGTGTTTTTTATGGTTTCGATGAAACAAGCGAGTTTGTTAGGATGGCGCTAAACCCCAGAAGGAGGGGGAAACTTCAGGATAAGGCCGATAGATATTTAGCGTCTGGTTTGATGAATGACCTTGGAGTGCGAGATTTTTACACCGAGGTAAAAGTTAGAATTGGTGACGAAGAGATTACGGACCTTGACCTGTATTTGCCGCAAAAGAAATTATGGGTGGAGTTTACCACGAAGGAGGAAGATGTTAATAGACATTTTTATGAGAAGGTAGGAAAACTTGCCACATTTGGAGATAGATATGAACTTTTTTATAAAAGTTTTGACCCTGAGAGTGGAAACCCGATCGAGAAGCGGTTGGAAGGGAAAGAAGTGGATAAGATGTTTTACATCTCGCTTTACCCTTTAAGAGAATTGGACATCACCTCAAAGTTCAGACTTTCCACATTTTACATAATCCCACCGCAATACAAAGATAAATTAACCCATGTAGTTATGGACCCAGAATTTGAGGAGAAACTTGGGGAAATCTACGAGAGATTGATAAAAAGATTGAAAGAATTTGGTATATGAGCGGCAAAATCCAAGAGATAAAATCCCCAACATGCTAAGGATCAGTGTAGAGAAAGTCGATATACTTGAAGTAAAATCCCTTACATTGGAACGAGAAAGCAATAAAGCGGATCATTTTGAAGCCGTTATACCAAATGCTAATAATCGATATTCTTTTGATATAAGGAGCATAGAAGACGAGCCCCTTAAATTTTATTGGGATGAAAAACTTATATTTACAGGCATCCTCGACCAGGTTACATATACGGTAGATGATGAAGGCGAAAGGATAAGGCTTGAGGGGCGAGGACTTCTGGCAAAATTGCAGGATGACACTGTGGAGGATGTTCTAAACGAAGTGAGTGGAAAGCCGGCCGGTGATATAGCTCGTAATTTGGCGGAAAGCGTTGGACTGGAGATTGGATGGATAGAAGCTGAGGATATTATAAAAGATTACAGCGGATTGACACCGGAATCGACGAAATACGAGTTGCTTGAGTTTTTACAATCAAAAACAGGGGCAATATTTTGGATTGATAGAGAAGGTAAGTTCAATTTTTTAAAGCCAAGGGATAAGGAGCCAAGAATTGAATTTATATATCCTGAGAAGTTACCTAAGAGGATAGAGATATATGAATCTAAGACCTTGACACTTAGTTTTAAAGTGAAAGTCATTGGATATGACCCTTGGCGGAAGCGGAAAATAGTGTGTGTGGCCGAATCACCTCAACGAAATCGGCCAAATTACAAACTTATAACAATTCGGGATTATTCTCTTCATACGAAAGAGGAAGTATGCAAGCGAGCAAAAGGACTTTTGAGACTGTATTCACTTGGTTTTGTGGTGTTGGAAGGTGAAATTCCCGGATTTCTGAAGGCAGATATAGGCGATGTTTTGCAACTTAAAGGAATGGATATGCCTGAGCGATACATTATCACCAAATTGACATTTGATCTAAGCTCAGATGAAGGGTTAGTTACAAGATTTAGAGCGGAGGTGCTGGATGTTGAACGGAAATGAATTAGGGGATGCTATCTGGCAGGCAATACAAGAGTTGCCAACAGATAGGCGAAATGAAAGGGAGTTGTGGAGAGCAATAGGTAGAGCAATTGTTAATTACTTATCAGAAAATGCGGAAGTTGTTCAAGTAGTGATTTCGCCCGGCATTCCAGTGCAGGTGAGTCCATCCGGGACAGGCACCACAACTGGACAGGGGATACAACAAGGAAGCGGGAGGTTGAGATAGTGTTTGAGATAGGTGTTGTGAGGGAAGTAGATGTGGAAAATTACAGAGTGAAAGTTGAATACATTTCAAGCGGGCTTGTAACCGACTGGATAAGAGTGGCTGCACTATACAGCGGGAATGGATATGGGCTTTTGATGATGCCAGATGTGGGGGACGAGGTTTTGGTGGCTAATGTTCACGGTGAATTTGTTGTTATAGGCCGTTTGTTTGGAGGAGATAGACCGCCATCCTGTGATGAGGGGGAGATGGTTCTGAAACACGCTTCCGGGACGGAAGTTCGTATAAAAAGGGACGGTGAGATAGAGATAAACATAAAAGATTCTGTGCAAGCGAGATTAAAGCCAACGGGTGAAATGGAAATCGAGGTTAACGGGGATGTGAAAATAACGGCTCAGGGGACAGCCGAAATAAAGGCGCCAGAGGTAAAGCTTGGGAATACAGCGATAGGTGGCGTCGTGACAGACAGGACATGGCCAACATGTCCGGTAACAGGTGCTCCCATCCTGGGGTCGCAAACAGTAAAAGCACAAAGCTAAAAATCTTTGGAGTTGAGAAGAGTTTCCACGCCCTGCCATCATGTTATACCTTCGGCAAATGATAATACTTAGAATTGAAACACTATGGGCGATTCCGTTAAGGATATGAGTCTGAGGGTCGAGAATGGAGATATCGGGATTATAGAAGGATGGGAGTGTATAGAGTGTTATGTAAATGACTCTATGAAATGCCCGCCGGGTGAAGTGCTTCTGCATCCTGAATGGGGTGTTGGACTTGAAGAATTCGTTGGGCAAGCACTAAATGAAGGTATGATTTCGGAATTAAAGAAAAGGGTGAAAGCTACATTGATAATCGGCGGCTTCAAGGATGTAGGCGTAACGGTCGAGCAAAGTGATAAACAAGTAGCGGTGCGGGTGGTAGCTGTTGTTAAAAATGTATATTTTGAAAATGTATATCCAATGGGTTGAAAGGTCCCCCCGGCACTTGTGGGAAGGGGACTGTCGCTGCCGCTGTGGTTCTTTAAGGGTGCGCCGTGGGCATAAGGTGCGACCTGGCGGAGCCACAGAGGGACGGTCCTTGGGACGCCTGCAGGTGCCGGGGTTTTCGCTTCTGTGAATCATGAAAACGGCAAGAGAGATCTATGAGGAGCTGAAAACAGCACTGCTGGCAAGGACGACCGACTTCACAAATTTCAATCCGGGTTCAAGGATAAGGTCATTGTTAGAGGCCATTGCTGTGAGGCTGGAAGAGATACAGTTTACGATTTCGGCTAATTATAGATCGCTTTTTATAACCACTGCGACAGGGGATGCCTTGACTTTGAGGGCAAAAGAACTTGGGGTTGAAAGGATGGATGGCGAGGACGATGAGCATTTGAGGAAAAGAGCTATTTTGGCATGGTATAAGCACAGCGGTGCAACTATAAACGGAATTAAAGCATGGTGTTTTGAAGTTGAAGGTGTGGAGGATGTGCAGGTCATTCCAAATGCGTTTGGATTAGGGACGGCCAAAGTTTTGATATGGAGCAGAGACGAGGATGGAAACTTAGTGCCTGCTTCGTCAGAATTGATTCAGGATGTTCAAAATATCTTGACGGAACGTGCTCCAATAGGTGTAATGCTCAAAGCAGTGGTTCCGGATGTGTATCCGATAGATGTTAATTGCGAAGTCAAGCCATTTTCAGTGTCATCTTCAGCCGAAGCTGCGATAAGGAATCACTTGAATTCATTGCCGCCGGGTCAGGATGTAATTTTGGCGAAACTTATTGCGATAGTGTTAGATGCAGGGGCAGAAGATGTTAGATTTATCTATCCAAGAGGAAATGTTGAAATTCCAGAGGATTCCAAGGTGACAGCAGGGCAAATACAAGTCTCACCGTGGGGATCACACTCCAAGGAGGCTCTTCTATGATCCGTGAGCTGCTGCCCGGGTTCCTGAAGGTTAAGATGGTTTTGGATATAGCAGATGCGATTGAAGATGTGATAGCTGATTTAATCAACTTTGCGAAAATACTGCCGTTCCGAACGCCGAACGGATCTCCTGAAGTGGAAGATTTGATGTTGGCAGCGGCTGATAGGGGATTGTTCCGATACCCAAATGAAACAGATGAAGCTTTCAGAGAGAGGCTTGCAAACTTTGGGATAGATGTGAGGCTTTGGGGAACGGAGTTGGGGTTGAGGAAAGAACTGGAATATGCCGGTTTTACGGTTGATTCGTTTATCGATTTTGGGAAAGACGACGATAGATGGATATTGCATGAAGCAAATGAGGAACAGGACAGGAGCGAAGACGAACTGAGCCATCTTTTCAATGACGAGGATGATGAGATGGAGTTTGAAGCTCAATATGGGCAAAATGTTCGTGCCACAAGGATATGGGAGGGCGATGAAAGGTTTATATTCTGGGTAAATGCACAAAATGGAGACATCAACCTTGCTAAAAACATCTTGAAGATGGTTAAACCCGCATTTACAAAAGCATATCTGACTTTAGGGGATATAACCTTGGAGGTAGAGTAATGAGCAAAGTTCACTTCTGGTCAGGGATGAAACCACGAGTCGGCGACATGGAGGAACTGCAGGATTATGCACATGAAAATGCAAACCAAAAATTTCGAGACACTTTTAAAGACGGAGTTCTAAAAGGCTATCTGGAGGAACTTGAGGTCTATGTCCCGGATCCGTCAAATCATGGAAGTGTAAAAGTTAAATCCGGGGCGGCTTATATCAACGGATTAAGAGTAGAAGTAAACGAGGAGCAAACGGTCAATTTGGATGAACCTGAGAATGAGCCCAATATCGTTTACATTAAGCATGTATATGTAGATGATGATTTCAGGCAACATCCCATAACTGGAGAAAGTTATCCGTGTCGCAAGATTGATTCGTATCAAATCGAGGCTGTGAGAGAATCACAATTTAACGGGGAAGGGCGACTTGCTCTTGCCAAAATAGGAGTTGACCAACAGGGGCAGTTATATGCTATCGATTTGAGGCAATATCTGAGACTCAAACCCGAAGTTTTAAGTGTGGAATACGATACCGAGCCACCATCGCCACCAACGATACAATCGGTCTCTACGGGGATAGAATCAGTTGCTGAGGGTAGAGTGGACAATTTACCACAATATGCTTGGGTAAGCGTGACATGGATACCTTCCAGCGACGATTTAGGAATAGCATATTACCGCATAGTATGGATGCCTCTGGATGAGAATTATCAACCATTGCCTGTGAAAAGGCGGGAGAGAACAGTGGCATTTAGGCAGTCTCCTATCAACACACATTATACATTTCATGGAATACCGCTTGGCGAGGTTGGAGCAGTTTATGTTCAGGCAGTAGATAAAAGAGGCAATGAATCCGAATGGGCAATATCAGAGCCGATAGTGGCGGGTGGAGATGAAAATTTGGACACAGCACCATCGATAAATTTGATCAGCCAAGAACTTGGCGTAAGGCTCAACATTACCCCTATGACAGAAGCAGCTGGATATGAAGTTTATGTAGATTATGACAACATTCCTTCTATAAACGGAGAAAAGCTATTCTATCGAGGACCCAGAACAGTTCACTTTATAAAGGCTAAGCCCGGAACGGTGGTGCATGTAAGGGTGCGTGCTTATAACAGGTCGGGACTTTATTCGCCTTTTACATCTTCATATGCGAGTGCGGGCGAAGCGAAGCTTATCGATGAAACATTCCAAGAGATACAATCTATGAAAGCAGAGATACTTGCAGCTCGCGGGAACATGGCTTCACTGCACGAGCGTATTGCTCGGATAGTGGATCCGTCTGGATTTCCTACGCCGGCTGTGGCCGTGAGGCAGGTTTCGTTCGACCTTCAGAGGTCGGTTGATTTTGATTTTGGAGCAGGAGCAAAGAAGGTTGTG
>JARZZM010000049.1 GCA_030130125.1 Thermoproteota archaeon | reverse complement strand
GGATCCAAGAGGTCAAGCCCGACGCCCCTGAATTCAACCCCCATCTCCTTGGAGAGCAGTACGGCAACGAGCGGGAAGGATCCTTCCTGGGATCTAATGATGCTCCCATCTTCCACTTCCTCAAGCTTCGATAGGGGAACTGCGTGAATGATATCGGACTCCCTCGCGAACCTCCTGAAACCGATGAGCGTGAAACTAGGGGGTGTCAGATAGCCGACGGGGCAGGCATTTACGCACGCCCCGCACTCCGTGCACCTGCTCAGGTCTATTTTGACCGGTTTCTCCCTAATTATGGCATTCTCAGGGCAGCTGTCGATGCATAGGTAGCAGTGGTCGAGACTTGCGCATCTGCTATCTACGAGGGGAGCATCCATGTAGTCGAAGGAGGCCTTGGCCATTCTCCTGATGAGTATCCTCCTCTTGAGGGGCTTCTCACCCAGCACCCTGTACGGAGCTTCTGATCTCAAGTACCTGGCGTACTCCACGTACTTGGCTGGATCCTCCCACGGTGGCGAGTAAACCACTCGGAGCCAGTTGGCTCCATACCTCCTGATCAGCTCTATAATTACCTTGACCCTCTCGGGAGGACCCTTCAGCACCACGGAGATTCCTTCGTCCAACTTCTGAGCAATTTCTAGGGCTAAAGATTCCTCATCAGGCTCCTCATGTACCTCTATTAACTCGACCTCCTTAGACAAAAGCGAGCACCCTCCATCGAGACCTAACATCCAAAAAAAGGTTGAGGGGCGCCGATCACTCGGCTCCCAGCAGGACCCTCAGCAGCAGCATCGAGGCGTCCATGACGTCCCTCATCGAGAGGACGCCGACGGGCTTGCCCTCCTCATCCACCACGGGTAGGTGCGATATGTCGGCATCCTTCATCTTCCTAGTGGCCTCTTCAACGGGCTCCTCGGGCTTTATGGTGATCGGGTTCTCGGTCATCACATCCCTGACCGGTATCCCCTTACCGCAAAGGCCCCTGTATCCCGTATACAAGATATCCCTCTGGGTGACAATTCCAACGAGCTTACCATCCTCATCTACTATGAGTACACTCCCAACTTGGTTCTCCCACATGGTCTTGATGGCATCATCAACTGTCGCGGTAACCGGGAGTGTGATCGGAGGTTTACTCATTATGTCCTCGACTCGGAGGGGGACCTTCCTCTTAGGTTTCCATGCAGGGGACATGCTATCACCTGATCAGCTTGAATAGGCAATAGCTTTAAACATCACCGCACCTTGTCCGTTCCGAGAGCTGCGGGGCCCTTCTTCCATATCCGATAGTCTTCCTCTCGACGAACTCCCCTCCCGCTTGGAATAATCAATTGACGCACAAACAGTTAATTTCCCCAGTAACGACTTGAATACGGTGACTCGAATGCATAGAATGGGTAAGATTGCAGTAACTGTCCTTCTTATACTCACATTACTGGCGCCTATAACCTCTGAGGCCTCTAACAGGAGCAGAGCATTCACCAGAGTTCCGGCAGTATATCAGACACCGGAAGGAATATCGATGGGTTCACTGGGAAACCTGACCGTCGAGGTCGAGCCTGGAGAGGGCTATGTTTACTTCTCCGCCGATCCTCTAACCCAGATCGATACTCAAGGGGCAGCCAGAACTGCCGCCCTTGTCGCCAGCTACACTCTGGGCAAGGATCCCCTCTCCTACAACTTCTATTATCGTTTGGAGTCCGATAGCATGATAATAGGTGGACCTAGCGCCGGGGCGGCCATGACAGTAGCTACGATAGCCTCTCTGCTAGGAAAGGAGGTCAGGCAGGATGTCGTGATGACGGGAATGGTGAACCCAGATGGAACGGTAGGGCCGGTAGGGGGTATACCGGAGAAGCTGGAAGCTGCCGCTAGGGCTGGAGCCAAAGTGTTCTTGGTTCCCTCTGGTCAGAGGGTGGTCGAGAGGACCGTGCCCAAGCAGGTGAAGATAGGGCCCCTCATAATGACCACCGTGGAGAAGGAGAAGGTGGACCTCGTCGAGCTAGGGAAGAAACTGGGAGTGGAAGTCAAGGAGGTGAGCACAATCGCTGACGCTGCGCGGTACATGATCGGCATAGAGCTGGAGCGCCCAACAGCTAAGGAACCGAACCTCCCGAAGGAACTCAAAGGGGTGATAGAGAGGTGGGTAGATCACTACCTGAAGGAAAGCGAATACATAAGGGAGTGGGTGGAGGCGAACCTCAGCAAGCTCAGCTACATGGCTAGGAACGCGGTCGAGAAAGTTCTGGCATTATCGGAGGAGCTATCGAACAAGGCCAAGAAGGAGTTGGCCAGCGGGCTGTATTATACGGCCTCGAGTTCTGCCTTCCAGTCGACCTTCGAGGCCGAGTATGCGAGGTCCCTCGTCTACTTCGCCGTCTCTGGTTCCAAATCCGTCGATCTGATAGCTGAGAGGGCGAGTGATAAGATAAATTCGGTCGGAAGTAGGTTGAATGGGACGAAACCGAGCAGCCTGAGCTCTTTAGAGGCGTTGATAGCTGCCAAGACCCGTTACTATATGGCGAGGGACGCGCTCTCCAGAGCGACTCTGCTTGCGTCCAAGGAGGTTTATTTCGACTCCACGGACTGGGGCGCCCTCCACTGGTTGTCCTACGCGTACTGGAGGGCGGAAACGGCTGAGACTTGGACATGGCTCTTCGGGGTGGGTAAGGGAGAGACCGTGCCGGAATCACGCTTGAGGAAAGTGGCTTCGGTCATGCTATACGAGGCGGAGAGCGTGGTATCATACGCGGTCAGCCTGCTGCAGGACATCGGAGCCACCTCCGATCTGCTCAACGAGGCCTCCGATGAGCTAGATAGGGCAGGAGCCGCGTTCTCTTCGGGAGACCTGTACGGGAGCTTGGGACTGACCACCAGCGCCTTGGCGAAGGCGACGGCATCGATACACCAGTGGTTCACCAGCGACCCCAAGGCCGTCCAGGACGCCCTCAGGAAGATGAGCTACTCCTCAATAAACGAACTCCTCCGCAAGGGCATAATCCCCGTCTTGGCATTGAGCTATGCGGAGACTGCCAAGGTCTATGAGGGGTCAGGGAACCAGTTCGATTCTATAGTGTACTTCGAGCTGAGCTCGGCTCACGCCCACATGCTGTCCCTGCTTACCTTGGCGGGGGGCCAGCCCAAGCAGACCCCCATCACGACTCCCACCGCAACCGGACCAGAGACCCCCACCAAAACGCCCACCACGGTGACTATCACGGTACCACGAACCGTATCGACCCCAAGGGTGATGGGCACCCCCACTTCCCAGATGGTCCTTCTCCTCGGGGCCCTCCTCATAGGGCTCTTCGCCGGTTACCTGCTAGGGAAGCGATAGGGGCTTATTACATCTCCCCCACATCCATTTTATCCCTTCGACGCAGGAACACCCTGATGGCCACTTTAATAGACGACCTCATGGAGTACAGGAGAGGTAGGAACTGGCTGGAGAGGAATGCTTCTCTGCTCAGGATGAGCTATAGAGGTAAGTACGTGGCGGTACTTGGGAACAGGGTCGTGGACAGCGACGAGGACAGGTACAGCCTCCTCCAGAGACTTTGGTCTAGGGGACTCTATCCTGGACCTGTCATAATTCATTTCGTAGACTGAAGTCGCTTCCCAGCTGTTTGAGGTCCACCAGATCACCTCGATCACCAATAAGCTTGAACAGATCACCATACAGGGTACTCCCTGAGGGACCCCCATTCAGTTAAAGAAAAATCCTAACTTGGCGGTGAAGTTCGATCAGAGGCAAGGGTTAAAAGCAAGCCGAATTAGGCCAGTTTAGGGTTCATCATGACGAGCCGAAGGGAATTTTTGAAGATAGCGATAGCCGGTGTTGCTGGCCTCGTTGTCGGCGGAGCGGCCGGCTGGTCGCTTAGAGGACCGGGAATAAGCCCCGAGAAGATAGCTGAGTATGAGAAGGAGATAGAGAAGCTCAGGAAGCAGCTCGCTGAGAAGGGTGTGGTGACCACTACCGTGACGAAAACGGTATCAGCGATGCCCAAGCATGAGGGCTCCCTCCACGTGTATAACTGGTCATACTACATCCAAGAGGCCCTTCTCGACATATTCTCCCAGGAGACCGGCATACCTAGGGATAAGATAGTTTACGATGTGTTCGAGGACCCGGCCGAGCCCTTCGCCAAGCTCGAGGCTGGCGGTAGCGGCTACGACGTGATAGACCTTCCCGACAACGACGCGGCCCTCGCCATAAGGAGGGGGTACGTGAGGGAGCTGGACAAGTCCCTCATACCTAACGCCAAGTTCATGGATCCGAACTTCCTGAACCCACCCTTCGATCCCGGCAACAAGTACAGTTTCGTGTACATGTGGGGTACCACAGGCTACTCTTGGAGGAACTACCTCTGTCCTGAGGGAGTTACGACGGTGAAGCAGATATTCGATCCCAACTACGGATTCCTCGAGAAGTACAAGAAGAAGATAACCATGCTCGAGGAGGCTATAGAGGTCGTGCTCTCGGCCAAGGCCTATCTCGGCAAGGATCCCAACGACTGGAGCGACAAGACGATGGAGGAGGTGAAGGAGGTCCTAATAAAACAGAAGCCCTACCTTGCTGCCTACGCTGGTACGAGCGAGTACTTCCAAGGACTGGCCAACGGGAGCATATATGTGGCTCACGCCTACAACGGTGATA
>JARZZM010000048.1 GCA_030130125.1 Thermoproteota archaeon | reverse complement strand
GCTTTATCTTGGGCTTCTTTTATCCCAGCAAGCATTGCCATCTTTGTGTACCTCATAACAATACCACTGTTTTTGGAAAACCTCTGGATAAACTTTTCCGCTTCTTCCTCTAGTTTTTCATGGGAAACCACCACATTCACTAGACCTATCTCCTTTGCCTCTTCAGCACTTATCACATCTCCAGACAAAATAAGCTCTGCTGCTTTCTTCCTGCCAATGATTCTTGGGAAGATAAGAGCTGCTATAGGTGGAAAAACTCCTACACTTATCTCAGGCTGTCCGATCTTTGCTTTATCAGATGCTATTACAAGATCACAATATACAACAAGTTCACATCCACCACCCAATGCTGCACCGTTAACAACAGCAATTGATGGAGCACCCACCTTATCCATATTACGAAACATTCCGTGAAATACTTCTATCATCTTTGAAGCCATATCTCCCATATGCTCTCCGACATCCACTCCAGCGCTAAATGCTTTTCCTTCTGCTTTAAACACCAGAAGCTTTATCTTTTTATCCGCAAAATCCATCAGTGCCTTGTTGATCTCTTCCATCATTGCAATATTCAGTATGTTCAATGGGGGTCTGGCTAAAACAATAGTACCAATGCCATCTTTTATCTCGGTTTTTATAAATTCAAACCCCATATCTCACCTCCTTTAATTTTATCCTATATAACCTCCATCCACTCCCAAAATCTGGCCAGTAATATAAGAAGCTTCATCAGAAGCTAAAAATACAAAGGCAGGAGCTATCTCTTCAGGGGTACAGAAGCGTCCAAGTTGAATCCTGCCAAGGTATATCTCTTTTAATTTCTCATCGCTTCTTATCTTCTGAGTCATATCAGTTTCAGTAATTCCAGGGCATATGGCATTTACAGTGATGTTATATTTTCCAAGCTCTCTACTTGCAGATTTCGTAAAACCAATTATTCCAGCCTTTGCAGATGCATAATTTATCTGACCAATTGTTCCATATATTCCTGCAGTTGATATAACATTTATTATCCTACCGTACTTCTTTTCTGCCATGTGTTTAGCAGCAGCTTGTGTACAATTAAATGTTCCCTTTAAATGAATAGCTATAATCTTATCCCAATCTTCTTCTGACATTTTTAAAAGAAGAGAAGGTTTTGACATCCCAGCATTATTAACTAAAATATCCAGACCACCTAGCTCTTTAATTGCAACATCTACCATATTGTAAGCATCTTTGTAACTGCTCACATCAGCCTTTACAATAACCGCTTTTCTTCCCAGTTTCTCAATCTCAGCAGCAACTTCTTTTGCAGCAGTATCATTGCTGTGATAATTTATTAAAACATCTGCGCCTTCCCTTGCAAAGGCAATAGCAACTGCCCTACCAATTCCTCTTCCTGAACCTGTAACAATTGCTTTTTTATCTTTAAGCCTCATAGGACCTCCTTTTTTTCTGATCTAATACAAAATATGGCAGGCCAAAAAATTGACCTGCCATATAAAAAACCATTAATCTAAACCCAAACCCTATTTTTTAGGTTTTGGTATTACTTCCTCAGCAATCTTATCAAAGGTTTCTACTTTTGCCAGAAGCTGCCTGTATTTAATAAAATCAATCTCTCTAGAACCAGTAATTTTAGAGGTGTTAAAGGCATTAAATCCGATAAACGCTTCAGTATTCATGTTTGCTGCGAGCCAGTAAATCTGACTGCTCTTTCCAAGATCCCAGAAGAACCTCTTCTTCAAACGGACGCTTTCAATGGTATTCATAAGGCACAGATAAGTGGTCTGGGTAAGTCTCCAGACCATTTTATTGACGTAATCGTCTAAAAGAGTCCAGTCCGTCTGCAGTGTCTTAAGGAGTTCTTTACCCTTTTCAAACTCTTCACCTGTCTTATATTCTCCATAAACAATATTGCCATTCTCATCTACATATCTATCTGTAATAACCCTGGGGTCTCTCACCCACTCTCCTTTTTCATTCTTTTTAATTGGAATTGCCTTTGTGATAAGTCCAAGCCTTTCCATCTTTGCGGCACTCCACATCTCATTGGCTGTAGCCTGCCACATGGCCTGTTCCATTGATAGATTCCACGGCAAAAAGTCAGTTGAACCACCAGTTGGGGTGGATCCATGTCTTGTCCCCGCCTGTCCAAAAGCAGCAGTATCTGCAGCTACTGTAAAATCACATGCCTGCCCTAACTCCTGTCCACCAGCTATTCTCATACCATTACAACGGCATATCACAGGTTTTCTGGCATGTAAGATCGCATCAACTGCCCTGCAGAAAAGATCCATGTATTGGGCATACTCCATGGGTCTTTTGGTATAATATTCGGCATACTCTTTGGTATTACCACCAGTACAAAACGCCCTATCACCAACAGATGTAAAAATGATCGCCACCACTTCCCTGTCCATTGATGCCTTGTGCATTCCAGCAATTACGCCTTTCAACATCTGAGTGGTGTAAGAACCATATTGTTTAGGATTATTCAATGTGATCCAAGCAGTATATAAACCTTCAACCTCTTCACCAGTACTTGGGTTGATCAAAGGTTTTTTCTCGTACATGGTACAGGGGGGTTCAGTACCAAAAAACTCATCCCCAAACAGATTATGATCTTTAACTTCATTATCTCTTGGCAACCAATCTAAAGACATATCCTCCTCCTTAAATTTTATTTTTATTTAAAATCTGGAACCAGAACCACTCTTTTTTCCGGCGGGGATTTATGAACCTCTTCAAATACTTCTGCTATCTGACTCATGGGTCTTGTCTGAACAAAATCCTCAATGTTTATTTTCCTATTTACTACCATACTAAGCACAGCAGGATAATACTCAGGTAAACAACCCCATGTCCCAATTATCTCAGCATCAAACGCCATAAGCCTGCTTATAGAATATTCAACCTTCTGCATACCAAAGCCCACGATTATTAACTTCCCAATAAAACTTAAAAGATTCAAAGCGGTTTCTTGACCCGGCTTTGTTCCTGTACATTCAAAAATCTTCCAGCCATATGCTGGCAAATCATATTTTTTACGAATTGCCTTCACCTCATTAGCCACATCCTTTGGACTTTTTCCAGTAGCATTTATTGCTTCATCAACTCCATATTTCAACATCTTCTGAAGCTTTACCTCGCTTATATCAATACCGATAACTATGTTCGCACCAAGGGCTTTCAATTCCTGAGCCATGTAGGAACCCACACCCCCAAGACCTATAACTATAGTGTTATCTC
>JARZZM010000047.1 GCA_030130125.1 Thermoproteota archaeon | reverse complement strand
GATAACCTACTTTCTCCTTGAGCGCCGTCATTATGGCCCAGAAGCTCCCACCAGCGCATTCGAATGCGTAATAGCCCAGATGACCCAGCTTCCTCACGTACTCAACGTCAAGCTCCTCGTAGGGCCAGGGGAGCTCCGGCACCTCTTCCTCAGCCGCCACAGATAACTTAACGGGGGCGATCATGCTCCCGATGGCCACAACAGTTAGACCTTTTAGGAAGTCTCTCCTAGACACAGTTACCAAGTAAGACACCCTCCGATGCGCACATTTACGATATTTATAAGCGGAATTGTGCCTCCTTTGCATGAGGTTCTCCCCGGTCACTGCACCCTTTGCGGCTCACTATGTTTATCTACAACAATTTACATATGTCAATTTATACAGTTAAACTTATTTACAAATATCTCGAAATATTTTTTATGTATGGGACGCCGCCCATATGGTCGTTCCACCTAGGGATAATTGTTCCACCAAGCCCTTGTCCTTCAGATTCTTGAGAGCCTTGTAGATGGTTCTTGACGGCAGTCCCGTCTTCCTCTTTATTTCCGATGAGCTCATAGGTCCAAATTGCTTTAACACATATAGAACGAACTTCTCGGAGGGTGAACCCCCCGTTAGGCTTCCTCTCGACTTTATCAAGAAGGTATCTCCCCTGACACCCAGCCTGAGGCTCTCCAGTGAGAGGACATCCTCCATCCTGATGTTCCCAAGGTTCACATTAGGCCCTAGCCTCCTAATTAACTCGACGTGTTGCTTCACCAGCGGTGCCTCGAATATTAGGTCTCCATGATCGAACATCGAAATCAGAGCGGAGAACCAATCGGACTTGAGGTTTCCTTCCTCGTCGAAGAGGCAGGAGGCCTTGCCGAACTCCCTGCCTTCAATTATGACCTTCCATACCCTTCCTGACTCGAGTGCAAGCCTTATCTCCTCTATAACGCTTCGGAGGGGGAGTTTTCTGCTGGGATCCTTCTTGCCAACCTCGAAGGTCACCTTGAACCCGAGAGAACGGGCATAGTCTGCCAGCTCCAGCCTCTCCTGCATGGGGATGTCCACTATGCCCGAGCTTATCTCCACTACGTTGAAGCCGAGGGACCACGCCTCTTCGAATAGGTCTCTGGCTCTACCCTTCACAGTAGCCAGCTCCATGAGGGTACCACTGAGTCCAACATCCACGTCCAACTCGTGGTAGAGGCGAATCCTCTCCCTCAACATGTCTGTGGGGATCAACAGTGGGAGGCCCCAGCCTATCTTCACGTAATCGATGTAGGGGGCCTTGTACTCGAGTCCCAGACACGAGAGGGGTTGGCTGAGTTTATCGAGTACCATGGTGATGCCCTTCTCCCTGGGCTTGCTCGACCTCTTCCCTAAGATACTGGTCCTCAGATCGATCAGCATCTCCTTGGACGCTCCTAGAAGATCCACAAATATAAGCTATGCCTCCCTTAATATCTTTAACTCGGTTATTCGTGGGGAAACCGCTTATTTCGAGATTTAGGATCATCACAGCCGATTTACGCGGGATCCCCCTAGAGTGCGGCATCCTCAAGGTCGGGTTGAGTGGAAGTCGCTCTACTACAGAAAGAAAATTTCATTTCCCCTGATGATCGATTAAATACGATCTGTATAAACTTGATTGAGATTATATTTTATAATATTCCACGCGATCGATCCATGAAGCCTAGGATACTGGCATCGACCGGCATATCTTGGAGTAGTCACCTCGCGGAGTAGGTGGGGGATGAAGGACGGTACCGGCTGACATAGATTCAGGGACGACCTCTCCTTTCCTCTATGGGCTGCCGCCACTTCTGTGTAGGGTTACTCCTCCACGAATCCCTTGGCTGTCGCGACCAAAATTTCCCTCTCCTTAGCCTCCTCCAGTGCCGGTGGCTGGATAGTCATCGCGTAAAGCACCTTTATCAGTTTCTTCCCCCTCATATCAGGTCTTATCCTGAGTAGCTTACCCACCCTCTCGTCGAACTCCCTGACGCGCCTAGCGCTCAACCTTGTTTTCACCTCGCCTATGACTATGATCCCTTCCGTCTCCCCGTACATGTCATACTCCACCTCGTCTATCCTCAGGGGCTTGAGCTCCACTTGAATGCCCCTCCTCGCGAGGAGCCAGGAGACAACCTCTCTACCCTCCTCCTCTAGCGTCAGCGCGAATCTCTCGAGAGTGGTCTCTATCCTAGCAAGCCTCTCATCGATCCTCTCAAACTTCTTGTCGTGCTCGGCGAGCCGCTCCTTTATGGCCTTGATCTCGGCGATGATCTCGTTAAACTTCTTGTCGTGCTCGGCGAGCCGCTCCAGTATCTCCCCATAACCAATGGCCCCGGCTACGGCGTGCCTGAACTCCTCGTCCTCCTGCAGCGCCTTCAGGAATTTCTTCCTCTCCTCTAAGGAAAGGGACATCTATTATGGATGCCCAGATCCCTTTAAAATCTCTTCCGTGATCGTACTCGCCGTCTTCCTGGCGAGTCCCCTTCCGCCTCGGGTCGCGGCGTCCGACTTCTCCGCTAATACTGCTGATCTCCAACGCACTAAGTTCCCATCGCGCGTTCCTGCTGAGAAATCTTATTGTGTCGTGCTAGCTGAGGTGGGATGGAATGAGGGCCATCCATGCTGTGATCCTGATATCAGTGCTTTTAGGAGGGCTACTCCTACTCGATTTCAAGAGAGCTCTTGACGCGGCTAACAGCCTTGAGGTCAGGAGGATCAACCTGAAGGGCTTAGATGTTGATCTGGGATGGAGGTTCAGGGCGGGAATCCCGCCTATGGAGCCTTACATAAAGAGGATAAACTTGGAGCTGCTCATCGGGCTCAATAATCCATCTAACTACTGGTTGAGGATCCACGAGCTCGATTACGAGATCGGACTGAACGGGAGGCTCGTGGCCAACGGTTCGATTCGGGACATAGATGTCCCACCGGGTGAGAGGGACATTACCGTTCCCATCTCCGTCGATCCTGAGAGGGCCGTCTCCGCGCTGCTGGACTCGGTGATCTCGGCATTGAGGAGTGGAACCACCCAGCTTAACCTAGACTACGAGGTGGATGGTAGGGCCAGAGTTCCCATCACGGTGCTCGGGGTGGAGCTGCCCATCGAGGTCACGGTTCCGTTCAGGGAGGTCGGTACTTACAGGCTCTCCCTCAGCCTGCCCTCGGTCAGGAACCCAGATCTGCCTTCGAACATGGACGAGATGTACGTGGTGAGAGGTTATTCCACGCATCCTGCCCAGCTTACCCACGGTCTTCCCAATGGACAGGGGATTCACCTCCGAGACACGGTAGAGTGGGTCTTGGAAATCTCCAACGCATCGGTATCAAGGAGATGCGGTCCCTCACCTTTTCAGTTAGTTAGACTTCCTCTCCCGTTCCCAGTACTATAATATCGTCAAAGATCTCGCCTATCTTCGGATTCGAAGTCACCACAGCGGCTTTCTTATCCATGGCGGTGGCTACTACAACGGCGTCTTGGAGATGGAGGTCCGATTGGATAGCTATCCTGCCAGCTGAGAGGGCTATGCTCTCATCAACCGGGACGAGGGAGATGGGCCACCTCTTAACAGCGACTATTGCCTCGTTAGCCATTCTGGCCGTGTACTCTCTGCCAATGATGTGGTACAGCTCCGCCAAGGTTAAGTAGCTAACGTAGACCTCGGCCTTGCCTCTCGATGCCCTCTCAAGCAGCTCCTCTACTAAATCGGCTCCCTTAAGGTCTGAGAGGTAGATGATTATCGAGGTCGTGTCGAGAACGAAGCTCATGAGGACCCCCTCCTAACCTCCATCACAAGATCCACGGGATCACCCCTGAATTTCAGCATCCCCCTCCCTCTTCCCTCAGATGGAGTTACGATCACGATCTCATAGCCGAAATCCAATATTTCAACTTCTTTACCGGGGGAAATACCGTACTTTCTCCTTATCCTAGCGGGTAGAACGAGCTGACCCTTGGTGGAGACTTTAGCTGGCATGGTATCATCTTGGTAATACTCCAAAAATAAAAGTACTACCAAAAGTGCGCGATAATAGAGCGCCGATGCTTTTATTATGTCGGCATGAGAGTAAAAAATAGATGAATAATAGCTTAGATTTATGAGTTAATTAAATAATCAGGCACTTTTCCTAGAAGGTATGTCTCGTAATTATGAGGATTTTCTAGTAATACTAATGAGATAATAGGTATTACAAAGTCAAGGGATGTAGGTTAATCAGTGCGAGCCTTGCCTGATCCGGAAACCAATCTGAGGCGAGAACTAAAGCAACCTCGAGACTTGAGCTCACATTAGCCGTGAATCGAAGGGCTTATCGCGCGAAGGAAGACGCGATGGGTAGTGGATTAATGATATATCGCGCGCACTCTGCTTAGTGGAGGATTGCTGGAATGAGGAAACCCTCACTATCCTATAAACCAAAAAAGGAGGGAAGGATGCACTTACCTCCTCCTGTTTCTGATGAGAAGGGCGGATGCGAGGATCAGGAACAGCGCTAATATGAGTGCAAGCGGAAATATGAGATCCCATGCCTGATCTCTCGCCTCCAATGGAGACATAGGTGGCAGGAGCTTCCCGCCCACCGGGAGGTACTGACACTGATCATTCACTTCAAGCGTTAGATCGTCGACATTCACAGTCGGAGCGTTCCTAGAGATCGAGTCTTTTATGTCGCTCGCGCTAATGGACGGGCTGAGGTCCACTTGATCTAGTGAGAGGAGCTCGGTTTCCGTATCTGGATCCGTTATGAGGTCGCAGTCGGGTATCAGCCCGTATCTGTCCACATTGAGACCCCACACATCGAAACTGCCAGCCCCATAGGAGAGAGTAGCACCGAATTGGGCTATCGCGAAGTTGAACGGGAAGGACCTCGAACTGCCTTCATCGGAGGTGCCGCCGTATGTTCTATCCCACACTATGGATCCTGTGGTGTCTATCTTCAGGAGGTAGGAGTCGTATCCGCCGTTCCCAAAGGAATTAGTACCTCCAGAGACTAGGGCGCCGTTAGGAACCGGCCAGAGCGAGGTGAAGACTTCCTCCCCAGATCCACCGTATGCCAGCGCCCATCTGAGGGTAGCATCGCTGTCCAACTTCATCACTAGCGCATCCCAGTTCCCACCTATGGGCGCTGCTGACGTGTTCCCGGCGATGAGGTAGCCGTCTGGTAGTGGCAGGATCGGGAAGGCCATCTCATTCGCAGTTGTTGTACCGTACCTGTAGGCCGCCTGTACGCTACCAGAGGAGGACACCTTCAGAAAGAGCACATCGTAGTCGGGACCAGTTCCTACCCAGACTCCAGTTACTGCAAAGCTCCCATCCGGGAGTTCTGCTATCTGGGTTCCCATCGTACCACCAGAGTTCTCTATATACTCGTAAGCCCACTCGACACTGCCAGTCTCGTCCAGTTTCACGATCCAGGCGACTGGAATTCCCAGCGGTGGAGGCAGCGTGGTGAAGCCCGTGAAGGCGTAACCTCCATCGGATGTCTGAATCACCGAGTAGGCCTCATCCCTTTGGTTATTGCCGCCATCGAAGGTGTACTCCCACTCCACTCCACCGTTCTGATCCAACTTCATTATCCACGCGTCCCTAGTTGTGGGATCACCGGAAGTACCGGCCCTGAATCCCGCCACTATGTAGCCACCATCGCTGGTCTGCTGGACAGATATGGCCCTCTCCTCCCCTCCTCCATCGTAGGCCTTCGACCACTGGACATTGCCCATACTGTCCAACTTTATCGCTAAGAAATCCCTATCAGCGGGATTTCCGGTACTGGAGTAGCCTCCCACCACTATGTAGCCATTATCTCTTGTGGGAGCCGCGCTCATTCCCCTCTCCCATCCGCTGGTTCCGTAGCTCTTTATCCATAGGGCAGGGGGAGCTGCCATGGCAGCGCTCACTGGTAGAAGGAGCACGCCCAACATGAGGATCAGTTTGACTTTCATGCTCTCAACCCAGACCAATTTGGTTGAACTGTCAGCGGAACAAATATAAAATTTTCATATAATGCCCTCCTCTGGTCATGTTGTTACTACCATGGGAAGTAACAAAACGGTTAGAAAAGCTAACCATTAATCTCGGAGGTCGTCATTGCTACCGGTTGGACGTAACTCAGGATTGGACGATTCGAGTGGCTGACATGAGGAAGCTTTCTCGAGTACGAAGGACGATCCGGGAGGTTCGGCGGACGTGACTACCTCCCCCCCCCCTAGGAGGTCATCCTAGGTCACCTAGCTCTTCACCTTGTTCCCGGCGGTAGTATGGAAGGCGCTGCATCGAAGTAGAGGGCTCCCACCTACGCTCGTTTAGGGAGCGAACGTAACCCAGTGACTTAATTTCATAGAGTCCGCGGCCCATGAGTAAATGTTCGAAGCTATTCGGACCATAGGACTAAACTTATTACTCTGGATGCGGGCAACTAGCGCGGGACGGGTACCATGAGGAGATCGGTCGCCTTGATGCTCTTGCTGATGGCTTCTCTCCTACAAGCGCAAACCATCGTTGCTTGTCCACCTACTGCTGGCTATGTCGGCGCCATATACGAGCAGAGGAGCAGCAAGAGCGGCATCCTCTCCTACCTGAGGGACTCCGGAATCGGGAGAGGGATGGGACTTGAGGTGGTCAAGTACACCCCATACGGATACCAGGGACCATCGATGGAGTCCGTACGCCTTACCCTTGGGAAGTACGAGGGAGGAGGTAGGGTGGAGATGTACATCTTCCCCGGGAGCAAGTACACCCTCGTCATGGTCGAGACAGATGCGGAGCTCAGCGAGGCGCCTCTACTCTACGCGGAATCCATCCTCTCCGGGTACCTTAACGCCTCTAAGATAGTTGAGGTCTTGAAGAGTCCCAACAGCATCTCTCCACCCATCGCTGTGGCCAAGTGGTATGGGCTGGAGAAGGGAACCGAGCTCAGGACACGGACGCTCAAGTGCGGGGTCGTTTACTCCAAATTCTCGAAGCCTATCAGTGGGAAGGTGGGTGTCGTAGCAAACGAGATAGATTACTCCCTCTCCTTCGATATGCTGAGGGATGCCCTAGAGGGGAGGGGGGTACCGGTCGATTACCTGGGATACGGTCCGGATGCCTTGGTCAGGGCGATGAGGTACGCAGCAGTCATCTTCCTAGGAGGCCATAAGGCCCCTAGGACCGGTCCCTCGGTCTACCCGATCCTCGCCTCCAACATCAGCGACCTGATGGGTACTGGGTGGATTATACTGGCTAGGAGCTGGGGCCCTGGGGGCACAGCGCTGGTTATAGCGGGCATTGACAGGTATGCGACTAGAGAGGCAGTCCGGAGGTTCGTATCCAGTGAGTGGATGGACAGGTTGGAGGCTGCCGTCAAGGCCGGGGTTCCAATAACGAGCCAGGCCGGTGGGGACATGGTGTCCGTCTTGAGATCCCATGGATCCTGCGGGTTCATCCCTCAGCCCTCGCTGGACGTGAGCGTGGTGGGGAGATATGCTTACGCTCACTATGCGCAAACCCACTCCAATCCCTGTGTTAGGCTAGAGCTGCTGAGGTACGGTGTGGAGGGGAGGGAGGTGACGATAGAGCTGAAGAAGGTTCCGGTGGGTAGGATGTGCATCGCCTGCTTGGGAGTGGTGGAGGCGGATATCAGGATCGGCCCTCTGGATCCCGGGAGCTACACTCTCTGCATAAATGGGACCTGCACTCAATTCATGGTGGGTGGATGATACCTTCCAGTTCGACCTGACACGGCCTTGTCAGCGCACAGGCTCGGTAGGTGTTGACACCTACCTTAGGGGATAGGATCTCCCGTTGAGTACGGGCAGGTCCACTCCGACCCCTGCCAAATCCGTTAGCCGTACCCTTGAAGGGGGAGTGATCGCGCTCTGGGAGCTAGCGCCCGAGGTCTCTTCAAACTTTTAACTAACCATTCCAATGAAGCTCGATGGGAGATCGGAGGCTGGCGCTGAATCTCTTATCCGTGGCCCTGTATTTCCTTTCCCTTTGGCTTATAGCATCGGTGCTAGCTCGGTACGCGAGGGACTTGGGGATAGGCCTGACGGAGATAAGCTTGGTGTGGTCCGCCGTCTCCCTGATTACCTTGGTGATGAGACCCCTCACCGGTTACCTGGCAGACAGGTCCTCCAGCAATCTGACCATGATGGTAGGTTCGATCCTATCTCTCCTCTCATCTATCATCTTCCTGTTCTCCTCGGACTTCGCCTCCCTCCTCATGGGCAGGGTGGTACAAGGATTCGGGAACTCCTTCTTCATCGCCCCCTCAGCCGTGGCTGTGGCCTCTACCTCGTCAAGGATCGGCTTGGCTCTGGGCCTCAGGTCCATGCTCATATCGCTGGGAGGGGTTCTGGGTCCCCCACTAGCTGGTTTGCTGGCGGATTCCTTGGGTTACTGGGCCGTCTTCTCCCTAGCAGCGGTATCCTCCCTGACCATAGCCGCAATGAACGCGGACCTCAGGAGAGGTGA
Organism: Thermoproteota archaeon; assembly: GCA_030130125.1. Taxonomy (NCBI): domain Archaea; kingdom Thermoproteati; phylum Thermoproteota; species Thermoproteota archaeon. The sequence continues at coordinate 10,388 of JARZZM010000047.1, read as the reverse complement.
GGGGAATGGAAAGGTGGAGCAAGCCGGGTGGAGGGACGCCTTCCGGGGGACGGTTCTCCTCTCTATGTCCCTGGCAGCCCTAGGCGGGGCTGCCCTGATGGTCATCTTGGAACTGGTCCAAGTTCACTACAGGGATCTCGGCTACGGGGCTTCCATCTTCGGGTACTTCAGCATGTTCTTCGGAGCCGCTGGCCTCATCTCTAGGTATTTGTCGGGGAGGATGGCAGAGAGTAGACCCATGGCTGCCATATCCCTAGGTTACGGGATCATGCTCCTCTCACTCGTGGCCCTCTCTATCTGGTACCTCCCTCCACTGAGCTACGGTATCGCCGCCCTGTTTGGCCTGGGCCTCGGATTCACAGTTCCGGCCCAACAGTACGTGACCATAGGGTCGGTCCCGGAGGGTGCGAGAAATAGGGCCATGGCTCTATACTCTATGGGAGCTGACGTGGGTCGCTTCTCGGGTCCCATAGTCATGGGCTTCATCGCTTCACTGTTGGACTACTCTAGAGCGTATCTCCTCACTGCTCTGTTCCCCCTAGCATCGGCTCCCATGCTGATCCTGCTGTCGAGGAGGATGGGGAATGCTTGAAACCCAAGGGAAAGGGCTCTATCTCCGCATTCTGGGATCATGCATCAGGATCTTGGAGGAGTACCTCGACCTCAGCGATCTTCAATCGTTGGAAATCCCGCTTTTGAGCGAACTACCCAGAGAGGTTGTGGAGAGGTCCAAGGAGGAGAGACCCATGTCCCTGCATCAGTGCCAGCTCATGGTTCAGAGGACCGTTGGTGAAGACATGAAGAGGAAGCTGGCCGTGTACTACTCGAAGGACGAGGCGCTCCGGATCATGGAGGAGGCGCTGGACTTGGTAGAGGGCGACATAGTGCTAGGCGATCCCTTCATGGGTTCCGGGAGAACGCTCTCTCATCTACTGTCTCTAGCTAAGGATAGGGTCATCAAGGTGTGGGGCGTGGAGAAGCTTCCTCTACCGGCGTTGGTGGCGTTCACCTCCCTTCTCCACATGCTGGAGGGTGAAGGGAGAATCTTGGATGTGAGGGTGGGGGATGCCTTCACCCTGTATCTCAGGGGAGAACTCCCGTCCTCCAACCTGATAGCCACTAACCCGCCCTTCACCAGGTGGGATAAGCTTCCTGAGGATTACAGGAGGGCGCTGGTGGAAACATTCAGGAGGACCCATCCGGAGTTCGTGGGCAAGGGATCCATCAGCCTGCAAGCCCTAGCGATGCTCTTGATAGATGACATCCTCGAGGACGGAGGTGTTGTAGCAACCGTGCTTCCAGCTTCCACCTTTTACACCATATATGGGAGGGGTTACAAGAGACTCATCAGGGAGAGCTATCACCTGGCGCTATTGGCTGAAGGACGGGACTCCTTCTCTGAAGGAAGTGGATTCAAGGAATTGGTGCTCGTGGCCAGGAAAGGACCGGGAAGGGGTCTCACGAAGGTCCTGAGCGCGTCGGGTAAGCGCTCTCTTCTCGATTTAGGGGAACTACCCACCTTCTTTGACATGAACTGGCTGTCCCTCTTCGACCGGGATCTTCGTGATCTCGTGCTCAAGTTCGTTGGCTCCGCCCTGAGGGCCGGGACCCTCGTGAGGCTCTCGGATCTGGGAGTGAGAGTGGTCAGGGGAGTTGAGATGTACGGCCCGGAGTTCTTCTTCCTCCCCAATGGGTACTGGGATCTCAGGTCGGGCGATTCGGACTTCATCCTCTCGGACGGTCGGGAGCTGAGGATAGACAGGAAATACCTGGTGAGGGCCTTGAGGAGGCCATCTCTATACTCAAGATCGATAGAGGTGAATGTAGGGACCTATTTGCTTTCCGTGCCTCCCCTGCCATTGGAAGACCTTCCAAGGGGCTTGGTGGAATACATCAGGTGGGGCTTGGAGGAAGGCACCGCCGCCCCGGCGGTCAGATCTAAAGGAAGCAGATGGTACAGTCACGTATGGAGGCAGCTCAAGACGAAGAAGCCCTTCGGATATCTCTTCCTCCCCGACAAGGTGGGAGATCCCCTGAGGAGGTCCTCATTGGCCTACCTGACGGGAGAGAAAGTAACCGCCTCCAAGAACTTCTACGTTGTGATCACGAGTAGGAGGAGGTCTTGGATGCTAGCAGCGTGGTATAACAGCACATTCTTCGCCTCGCTGCTCACGCTCATGGGTAGGAAGATATCGAGGGGGTGGACCCGCTTCCTCCTCGCTGATTATTTGGAGATGCCCGCGCCGAGAAGGGAGGACGAAGGGGTCATAAGCGCCCTCAGGGAGATCTTGAGGGATCCGAGGCCCATTGAGGAGGAATTATCTGCCGAGGGGAGCAGGTATCGTCTTGATGTAGCTCTGGGCAGAGCTTTATCCATACCAGAGGTGGACCGTCTGCTGGAATCCCTGTACTCGAAACTGGCGGACTTGGTTAAGGAGTGATTTTAGGCATTGGTGGGGGCGGGCGTATGAGACCATGGGTGCTGCTTCTCGGCTCGGCATTCGGAGCCTTCATAGGGTACGCAGCCAATAGAGTGGCGATATGGATGCTCTTCCATCCCAGGAAGCCCATACAGCTTGGTCCCCTCAGGGTGCAGGGGGTGTTCCCCAAGAGGAGGAGGGAAATTGCCGAGAATATAGCCAATACGGTTGAGAGAAGTATCCTCTCCCCGGAAGATGTTAGGAAGATGATCTCGGAGGCCGTGGAACTCAAACTGAGGGAAGTTAAGCTGCCGATCCCGCTTCCTTCGGAGACGAGGGAGATGCTGGAACTAGCTATTAAGAGGGTCGTGTCCACCCTGACTACATCTCTTCTCTCTCAGATGAGCGAGAACATGAGCGTGAGTGAGTTCATTTTAAGGAAGTTCGAGGAGGTGAGCGATGAGGAACTTGAGAGGATGTTTCTAGATGCCGTGGGTGAGGAACTCAGATACATCGCCCTGAACGACGCCCTCATCGGTGCCCTAGTTGGCGCCCTTGAGATGGTCCTCCTCTCGCTCCTCCACTGATTCCTTTAACATTCGATTTCGTAACTGAGTTGCAAGTTACTGTTCGATTTTAAATCCCCTCAATCAAGCAACAGCAAATAATAAGTGAAAAAAATACGAGCTGATGTGGGGCCGTAAATAAGCGGTTCAGGATGGAGAGAGGAGGCCAATTTCTTGGAGAAGGAGATCATCTCGATAAAAATCAAGTGCGAGCCTGAGAAAGGCAGATAGATCCAAGAAGGGACATGATACCGGCTTTCTACCGATAGTTGACGGGTCGGGGTAGCTTGGTTGGTGCCCTATCGGAGAGGGACGTAACCTGCGCTTTCATCGAGGGCAAGGTGAACTCCAAGGTATTCAGAAGTCGTGAGGACGGATGTGATCAAGGCGAGCGACGACACCTTAGCTATGACTGCCTAGCTCCTCGACGAATACGGATCGGGAACCTAATAGTGGCGGACAGGGAGGTAAGCTGAAAGGGGGTCCCATAAAGGCCTCCATAGGGCACCTGACCTGTAGTGAGGAGCCACCTTCCCCACTTCCTCTAACCCTATTAGGATGAGGGCACCTTACTCTGAAACTCTGAGGGCGTGATTACAAGGGAGGTGGACCATCCTCTATCCTCTAGGAATCTAATGAAGCTCCTGTCGATTGTCAGGAAAAGGAGGTTCGATTCCTTGGCTGATGCATAGAGGAGGTTGTCTATTAAGTCCCTGTGGCCCGAATCGTAGATTCTAAACGCCAGAGAGTAGGCGCTAGGTCCGGGAATCAGCAGGTCGTAAGTAAGCCTCACGGCCTCTAATCCCAATTCAAACGGCTCAGGATCGAGCCCCAGCTTAGCATAAATCCAAGAAGCCTCCAACAGGCTCACTTCCATGTAATGGATCCTTACTTCCCTGAATAGGGGGATCACCTCCTCAGCTTCCCTTTCTACCTCCATGCCAAGGGTGGGTAGAAGAAATGTCGTGTCAATCAGCACGCCCAGTTTCTTCCTGTCTCTCAAGACTCTCCTCCTCCAGCTTCTCTAGGGTCACTTTGGCTACCTTCTTCCCATGCAGAGCCAGCCAGACCGCGTCCTTCTTGGGTTCTATGATAATCTTCTCACCCTCGACCTTCATAGCTACTAAGGTTCCCTCCTCAATTCCTACGCTCTGGGCGATCTTCTTGGGGATCACTATAGTCCGACGCCTCCCGACCCTTACCTCCACCACCGACATCAGAGAAATACCAACTTTCTGAAAATATAATATTTCTGACGCCGATGCGTTAGTCCAGCTCAGTCAGTGGCCCTGCCGAGGAACGTCATCCCGGCCATCTTCCTCCTGTAGTCCTCTCTAGTGTACTCTCTGATGACTCCCCATCGCCTAGCGTCCTCCTCCTTGTCGAAAATTTCGAGTTCGAATAGATCGTAGGTCTTGCAGTTCTTCAGCTCCTCCTCCGACAGTTTCCCGCCCTCGAGTATTATCTTCTGTAGCCTGTTACCCACCACACCATTAATCTCCCCCTCAATCCTTATGGCCTCGCCCTTCGCCTTCCTCAGATCACCTTCCACCACTATCATGCAGTCTATGTCCCTTCCCATGTAGTAGCGGAACTCGTGGAGTCCCTCTCCACCCATCCTGTCGGATATGATGAACTTACTGACCCTTATCCCCCTTAGCTCGAAGAGGCGCCAGATGATGAACCAGCACCTCTCCTCCAAGTACTTCTTGAAGAACTTGTAGAACTCCAAGTAAACTAGGTCCAGCCTCTCTAAATCCTCGAACTCGAAGCCAGTAGTGAAGAGATACATACACCTCAGGAACGTGCGTGGAACATCGGATCTACTCAATTTCATTCCATTATGGCTGAGTCGGGAGAGGGCATAGTCAACAGCCTCTTCAACCATCCTCTCCAGCTTGTAGAGGTAGTAATACTCCTCGCTCTCCTCCCCGATCTTGGTACCCTCTCCCGACATCACACGGCTCACTGCTTCCCACAGTAAAGAACATTTCGCTATAGTGAGCGAAGATCCCAATGAGTCGTTCGTTCAGGGAACACTTATATAGGCTCGAAGGAGGAAGATTCGATGTCCCTCTCGGCCGAGGAGAAGAAAAAGTTCTTGAAAGCATTGGAGGAGGATGAAGAGTTCAAATTCGCAGTAGCTGGCCTGATAGGTTACAAAGAAATTCTTGAGCGTATAGTTGAGCTGGAGAGCGGTCAGAAGGAGCTTAAGGAAAGCGTGGAGGGATTGAAGGAGAGCGTTGAGGGGCTGAAGAAGGGGCAGGAGGAGCTGGAGAGCGGTCAGAAGGAGCTTAAGGAAAGCGTGGAGGGATTGAAGGAGAGTCAGGAGGTGCTCAGGAGGACAGTAAACGTCATAGCCCACAGGTTTGGGGTTATATCCGAGACATCGTTCAGAGAGGGGCTGAGACACTTATTAGAGGAGGAGTTCGGCGTCGCCGATGTGGGCAGGTTCGTGATGGAGGACGATGAGGGTCTGGTCTATGGCCATCCGAGCGAGGTGGAGGTCGACGTACTGGTCAAGGACGGCAAGCACATCCTCGTAGAGGTGAAGTCAAGGGTCTCGAAGGGGGATGTGGCCGAGCTCCACAGGATAGGGGAACTCTACGAGCGGAAGATTGGAATCAAGCCGTCATTGGTGATAATAGGAGGTCTGATTGATGAAGGGGCTAGGGAGCTGGCGGACAAGCTGGATGTAAGGATAATACCCATCATCGATTCTTCGAGATAGCAGACATGTCCTGATCATCCCCTACCATAGCTGAAATTCTATGACGTCCCCCTAGTGAAAGGGTTCCTCATGGCCCCCGATCACCTAAGAATTAACCGATTCTCGACAATTGTGAGGGCTTCACCGCTTGGGAAGCTCCAATCACACCTATACGCACGATCCTAGGATCCCCGGATTAAGTAAGCGGTAAAACCCGACTATACACAACAGGTTTTGGAGTGCTGGGGGATAGTTGACGGGGAAGTAGGTGACTGCCGAGAGCCTCAGCTCAGGAGGTGGAGATCATCCCTCACTACCACAGCCTCCCTCAGTATCTTCTTCCACCAAGTTTTCTCAAATTGGGAAAGGGCTTCTTGGGGTGTTAAACACCTTACCTCGAATCTGGGAGGAAGGAGATCGACTATCAGGTCCACCCTCTCGAGGAATGGTACCCCCACAAAGGCGTCCGATATGACGATCAAGTCCACATCGCTCCATAGGTTAAAGTCGCCCCTAGCGTAACTGCCGTATAGCACGATCGTAACCTCTCCCAGCCTCTCTTTCAGCTTATTGGATAGCTCCACAGCCTCTTCGATAATCGCCCTTCTCTCATCTCTCCTCCTCTCCAGCAATTTCCTCAATCCTCGATGCACACCTCTTCACCCCCTCCAGAACCCTCCTCGCCATATCAAGGGCAGTTTCGGCATCCCTCAAGCTGAAGAATTCGTAGGGAGATCCTCCAGGGAAGGCATCAGGATATCTGGCCGGTATGTAGAACTTACTCAAGTGAAGGACCTCCCCCTCGAAGTCGGAGCCGCATATCTCCTTGAACTCTTCGTGTAGCTTCCTGAGATCGTGGCCGAAGGCCTCCCTCCCAGCCCCCCTCAGGAGGGCCTTGAGGGCTAGTTCGGCAGCCTGTTGAGCCTTGAAACACGCCCAGTCGAAGCTACCGTTCCTGATATCTGCTTCAATTGACCTGAGCGTGTGCTCCGCCTGAGCGATCCACCTCCTGTACTCCTCCCAGTCGAACATCCAGTGTAATGGTAAGTTTCCTACAATTAAACATTCCTGAGGTTAACTCACTCCTCATCAGCAACCCGGTCTGATCAACTTCCTCATCACGGTTATGTGATTGAAGGGCCTACCGTGAACCTCCTCGAAGACGAAGGACTCCATCTTGAGGCGAGGGGTGGTATGTTCCATCCCCTCGGGTTTCCCCACAGTGATTATGGCCACTGGAATCCTGTTTCTGGGAGCCCTCACTATTCTCAACACATCCTGATCGCGAAATGCTCCCACCCAACAGGTCCCGTAGCCCAAAGCGTGGGCTGCAAGCATAGCGAATGTGGCAGCTATGGTGGCGTCCTGCAGCGAGTAGAGCCTAGCCCCTCTCCTCCCGTAAATGGCTGCCGACCTCTCGGGGTAGGCTAGGAAGACCAAGTGCACTGGTGCTTGGGCCATGAACATCTGATTTAGGGATGCCCTGGCCAGCCTAACCCTCCTCTCTCTATCCCTCACCACGACTATCTCGTATGCCTGAAGATTACCAGCTGAAGGAGCGGAGCATGCAGCCTCCAGTATCAGGTTCAAGTCCTCTTCGTTCACATCCTCACCGGAATACCTTCTAACGGACCTACGTTCCGCCATTACATCGAAGATGTCCGGCATCTCCTCTTCATACCTGACCGAGAATAAATATGTTCAGTTGCGATGACATGCTGACTCATTGTAGAATTTCCAGTCGATGATAAGCGTAAATTCAGTTATTTCTCTCACAGGAACAATTAAGAGGTTCTATCGCGTCACCACGTCCTTTTTCCACGATTTCCAACGTCGTACCGATTTGCAATAATCTTAATTTATCAGAGGACCTGAGATAAATGCGGAAGCTTAATATTAGAGCGGTTCGTCCAAAAACAAAAGGAGGTGTTCTTATGGATTCCAAGGGAGTTTTAGCTATAGGTCTGATTGTGGCCTTCATAATAGGTGCCGCGGTGGGCTACGTTGCGAAGCCGAGCGCCCCAGCCGAGGTTAAGACGGTCACGGTTACGAACACCATCACTCAGGGCGCTCCTGGGGCGAAGACCGTTACTCAGACCGTTACGAAGACGGTAACACAGGCTGGAGCTGCGCCAGGGGGAGTGCTAGCGGAGATAAAGAAGAGAGGCAAGATAGTCGTGGCCACCTCTCCAGACTGGCCACCGTTCGAGTTCATAGATCCCAAGACCAACAAAATAGTGGGTTACGAGGTCGACATAATGGAAGAAGTTGCTAAGAAGCTCGGAGTCAGGGTTGAGTGGAAGCCCATGGACTTCGACGCTATAATCCAAGCGGTCAAGAACAAGGAGGTCGACATGGGGGTTAGCGGCTTTTCTGTAACTCCTGAGAGGTTGAAGGAGGTCCTGTTCACCATGCCGATCCACATAACCAAGGTGCAGCTCATAATGCTAGAGCCTAGGGCCAAGGAGCTGGGCATAACCACGCTAGGTTCGCTTGAAGAGGCATTCAAGTACAACTTGGTGATAGGAACAGGTAGCGGGACCACCGAGGAGGATGAGCTGCTCCAGCTGGTGAAGCAGGGTAAGCTGAAGTCATCACAGGTAAAGTCGTACCCTGACTTCGAGGTGGCTTTGGAGGACATGAAGAAGGGAACCATAGATGCCGTATACGCGGAGACCCCGATCACCACCTACTGGAACTCTACCTCCGAGATTCCGCTGAAGGTCGTGTACAGCAGGAGCTACTGGCCTGTGGCCTTCGTGCTTCACAAGGATGCCATCGACCTGATGAAGGAGATCGACGGTATCCTAGCCGAGATGTATGCCAACGCCAAGATCGACGAGATAGCCAGCAAGTGGGGCGTGCCCAAGGGCTGAGAGAGGCAGGTAAGTTGAGGGAGGTCAGGCTTTGTTCACCCTCGAGAACTTCCTTTTTTTACTCCAAGGAGTACCCAACACCCTAGCGATTTCTTTCCTCTCATTCGCCCTAGGTTTCGCCCTCGGCATACCAACAGCAATAGTCAAGCAGTTTTCCCCTTATGGCCTAGGACACGCGGCCGATGCTTACATAAGCGTCATGAGGGGGATTCCCGTACTGGTGATAATGCTTCTCTTCCACTTCGGCATGGCAGGCATAGTCCCCATCTTCAAGAGCGCTTTTCTGTCCGCCACATTCGCCTTGGGTTTGAGGAGCGGCGCCTTCCAGTCCCAGATATTCAGGGGGGCTATAAATTCCGTAGGTAGGCAGCAGATGATGGCGGCCACCTCGCTGGGAATGAATAGATGGCAGGCCTTCAGATATGTGATCCTCCCCCAAGCCTTCATAGTGGCTCTCCCGGGGCTGGGCAGCGAGATAGCTTTACTGATAAAGGACTCATCCTATGCATTCGTTCTGGGCGTGCTAGAGCTGACCAAGTACTCAGACATAGTGAGAAAGGCCACCAGATCATTCCTTTACCCCTACTTGATAGCGGCCATCCTATACATCCTAATCACCTTCCCGGTGGCCAATTACCTGGACAGACTCGGGTCAAGGCTGAAGACCAAGTACGGTTTGAGGTGATTCGATGGGTGAGGTAGTTCTCGCGTGTGAGGGATTGAAGAAGAGGTACGGGGACCTATGGGTCCTCAAGGGTATAGACTTCGAGATAGAGAAGGGGCAGACCAAGGTGATAATTGGGCCCAGCGGGTCCGGCAAGTCCACATTCCTGAGGCTGATGGGCCTACTAGAGCCACCGACTGAGGGCAAGATATACTTCGAGGGGAAGGATGTGTACGGCTCTGGACTGGACCTGAACATGCTCAGGGCGAAGATAGGCTTCGTTTTTCAGGAACCAAGCCTCTTCAGGCACCTCACAGCTTTAGGTAACGTGAAGCTCGGTCCGAAGGTCGTCCTCAAGATGAGGGACGAGGAGGCGGAGAGGAAGGCGCTAGAGGCCCTCAAAACCGTCAGGTTGGAGGAGTGGTCCCATCATTACCCAGCTCAGCTCTCCGGCGGGCAGCAACAGCGAGTGGGCATAGCTAGGGCCCTAGCAATGGATCCAGACATAATACTGTTCGACGAGCCCACCGCCTCCCTGGACATAGAGCTCACTTGGGAGGTCATTGATGTGATGAAGGATCTGGCTAAGAGGGGCGTTACCATGTTGGTGGTCACCCACGAGCTTGGATTCGCGAAGGAGGTAGCTGACGAGATCCTGTTCATGGATGACGGGCGCATAATAGAGTCAGGTCCTCCTGAGGAACTCTTGAGGAATCCGAAGACTCCGAGGGCGAGGGAGTTCCTGAGGAGGCTCATCGGGGGGGTCTGAAGACGGCAGCGCCGCTGGATCCAATATCCTTCATTATCAGCTTCGTCACCGAGTACTATCCCTTCATCATAGAGGGATTCCTAACCACCGTGGAGATGACCTTCCTGGGACTGGCAGGGGGCTTCGTTCTAGGCATTCTTTCAGCCCTAGGGGATGTCTATGGGACCAAGCTGATGAAGGTGATCATTGCGGGCTATGTGGAGTTCTTCAGGGGAAGCCCGCTGATAGTCCAACTTCTGTTCTTCTACTTCTCCATACCGGCCCTGACAGGCCTTAACTGGGACGCGTTCACCGCTGGCGCCGTGACGCTCATGCTGAACAGCGGTGCTTACCAGAAGGGCTACTTCAAGGGGGCGATAGAGGCCGTCTTCAAGGACCAGCTG
>JARZZM010000046.1 GCA_030130125.1 Thermoproteota archaeon | reverse complement strand
CCACATGAAGGCACCGGCAAGCCAGCCTTTCCCATAAGTCATGTTCCAGTAGGGGTAAGTGAGCCTGAGCAGCGAGGTGAAGGCCATCTCTATGGAGCCGCAGGCCAGTGAGTCGCACTTTATCTTTGGAACCTGAGACAGCGCGTCGTACTCATTTAGCAAACTGCATATCCCCTCCAATCTCTCCTTGACGATGACGTCCGCGTCCATGAAGAGGAGGATGTCGCCGCGGGAGTGCAGATAACCCTGATAGCACGCCCAAGGCTTCCCATTCCACCCGTCAGGCTTTTCTAGAACCTTTATCAGGATGCACCTCTCGTCGCAGTGGTCCACTGCCTCGGAGAAGGTGTTATCTGAGCTGGCATCGTCCACCACCAGAACCTCATCGTCCGGGCCCAACTTATCCACGACCGAGGTCAATGCCTTCCCTATCCTCCCCTCCTCGTTCCTCGCGGGAATTATAACAGAGATCTTGCTGCAGTAAGAGGTCTCATCCGGTCTCGGTAATCTTCTGAAGCCTCTCAAGTTTTCTATGATGTTGTAGAGCATGTAAGCTGATATGATTGCGATGCTGAGATTCAGCAGGAGAGATGCTGCTTCCATATCTACAGCTTCTGCTGCAGGGACCCTTATAATTCATCTCCCAGTCCTGTGATCGATCGCCATGTGGGGCAAGGAAGTGAGGTTATCTAGGATAATGAGGGATGGGAAGATCCTCTGTGTTCCCATGGATCACGGTTTGACCGATGGACCTATAAGAGGTATAGAGAATGTGGAAAAGGCTGTGGAGAGGGTTTCCTCCGGTGGGGCCACGTGCGTCGTCCTTCACAAGGGGATGATAAAGACCCTGAGGAGGGCCCACCTACCAGTGCTGATGCACCTCTCAGCCAGCACATCCCTCGGTCCCGAGCCCAACAGGAAGGTCAGGGTGGGGGATGTCCTAGAGGCGGTCAGGCTCGGTGCTGACGGTGTTAGCGTTCACGTGAACGTTGGAGGGGAGCCTAGTGAACCGGACATGCTCGTCAAGCTGGGGGAAGTGGCGTCGGAGGCGGATGAGCTGGGCATGCCTCTGCTCGCGATGATGTACGCTAGGGGCCCCAATATCAGAGATAAGTACGATCCGAATCTCATCGCCCATGTGGCTAGGGTTGGGGCCGAGTTAGGCGCCGACATCGTCAAGGTTCCCTACACCGGCGATCCTGACACGTTCAAGATCGTCACGGAGGGGGTTAGCATTCCGATCATAATAGCTGGCGGGCCTAAGATGGAGGACGACCTGGATGTGCTGAAAATGGTAGCCGGCGCCATGGAGGCGGGAGCCGCTGGCGTGGCCTTCGGGAGGAACGTGTTCCAGCACGAGAGTCCGGAGAAGATGGTGAGGGCCATAGCCTCAATAATCTTCGAGGGATACGATCCTGAGGAGGCAGCGGTGCACTTGAGATGATGATCGTCACCTCCGTCGGTGGAAGCCCGGAGGAGGCTAGGAAGGAAGCTAAGCGAGCCCTGTCGATGGGAAGCGATATCGTGGAATTCAGAATGGACCTCATCTGGGATTCCCCTCCCGATCTCGAGAGGGTTAGGGATCTGATAGAGGGAATGGAGGGGAGAACTCTGCTCACATGGAGGACTGAGAAGCATGGGGGAAGGGGATCTGAACCCTCCCCCGAGTACCTAGAGTCCCTAGCGAGGATCTCGAGGCTAGTGGATGTGGAGTTCGAGCTCGCTATGAGAGGCCTTAGGGTAGCTAACGCCCTCTACTCCTGGCACGACCCTAGTGGTACGCCAGACATGGATGTCTTGTTGCGGATATCCAATCAGCTTCTCGGTGCCGGCGGGCTGGCCAAAGTGGTTACCTTAGCGAGGGACGAGCTCGAGGCTTACCGCGTCCTGAACCTCTACAAGGGGGTGGATCACCAAGGAAGGCTGGTTGCCTTCTCCATGGGTGAGAGGGCCTCGTTCAGCAGGAGAATGGCTGCTCTCCTAGGATCGCCTCTCATCTACTCTTTCTTAGGAGAAGCAGTTGCACCCGGTCAGCTTACCTTGAGGGAGGCTCTCCTTATCAAGGAATTACTTTCCTGAGGAGGCCGGGCCTGTCCCTCAACTTATCCACGATCTTGGAGGGATTCACCCTTCGTAGCTCCTTCAGAGCCATTACCAAGTATTTATCGACGACATCCGATTTGCTGAGCACCTTGTCCAAGGACAGCTCGATGTCTTCCGGCACGTACCTAGCGTACCACGCCCAGCTCAATAGGAAGAGATCTCGCCGCTCCAAGGAATCTAAGTAAGATGTGCTCCATAGCCCCAGCACGGGATAGACCCACCTCGCTAGAAGCATTCTGCCCCCGCAGTCAAGTCCTCTCAGCGATGAGAACACTTTCTCTGGACAGATCATGGCCAACCTACTCAATACAACGGCTAGAACCGTTCTAACTTCGTCGTCCGATTCACACCAACACTCCTTCACCAGACTGGTGTCCTCCACGCGGGCTCTCCTACCCACAGCATCTCCGAGTGATATTAGCACGTATCTCGGGACGACTCCCCTCGTGGGGGTCCTGCAGTCCGCTGTCAACGCATTGAGTAGGCTCCTGAAAGCATCACACCCCATCCTAATGGATTTGAGGAGCTCTTCGGCGACCTGCTCCGGGTCAGGACAGGGCATTCCTGATCATCCCCACTAACATCCTCACATCCAATTCGCCTAGGGGTGGATGGAAGTTAGAGAGCACCATATCCCCCACATCCCATTTGAGGAGTTCCTTTACTGCTCTAACGATTAATTCCTCGCTGCCTAGCTCGAAAGCTATGCCCGTGGCGATCGTGCTATCTATTTTCGATCTGATCCTAGCTGCTGCCCTCAACCAGCTCATATAGTCCGTGAGGTCGCCCCTAGGATGTATGTCGAGCGGGTGTATGAGGTCCCATATTCTCCCAATCTCTCTGAAGTAGGATCCGTAGTTCCCGTCAGCGTGCAAGAAGGCTGCAGCGCCAACGGACCTTATCTCCTCAGCCAAGAACTCGTGTGAGCTCAGATAAACTTCCTCAATGTACCAACTTGGCAGTAGAGGCCCCTCATAGGAGGCACAGTCATCTGCCACCAGCACGAAGTCTGGAACGGGATTTAAGGATCTGATGAGGCTTAGGACATTACCTAGGGCATTTTCGTGGATTCTCTTGAGTGCATCCCTCTCCCATACCGATAACCTAGCTAGGGTCCCCAGCCCCATCTTCCTCAGGAGGAGCTCCGTGGGACCGGTTACGGAGACGCCCCACCTCTTATCGATGAGGGGGCCCTTGGACAGAACATAATCCCCCAGCTTCCCCAGACTTTCATCCACTCCTACGAGGAAGATCTCGGGGGGATCAGCCGCCATACCTCATCAGCTGCCTCCTCAGGTTCTTGGCCTCCCTCATCAGGATCTCTATCTGCCAAGGATCGAAGACCGGTTGCTCTAGGAGGAAAAGTATGTCCTCCAAGATCGATCTGAGGTAATTCAGATCTGGTTGGATCCTCTCCCTCAGACCGGACATATCTATGCCCGGAGGGTAATCTTTGAGCAGCCTGCAGAGGGTGATTTTATCCACCACCGATCCCAGCTCGACCACCTTCCCGCGCCTAAGCAGACCTATATCGATGCCGTAAGCGACGAGAGCTCCCCTGCTGTCCCTGCTCCCGAGCAAAGCAGGAGAGAGGAATATCGAATCCACGCCAAGGGAGTTGGCCTCGTCCCCCAAGATGTTCATATCGTCCCAACTCAGGGGCCCCAGAAAAAGGATGACCCTCAACCTCCCTCCTTTCTCCCTGATACTGGATTCTAGGACCTCCACTCTCTCCCTGCTGATAGGAGTGGCCACTATTGCGACGACGTCGGAGAGGTCCCTGAGATCGTCTAAAAGTGGTATGTCCAGTCCCATCTTCCTTACCAGACTCTCAGCAGCCACTATCCTGCCGAACCTCTGGAGGGTGAATCTGCCCACTATCCTCTTGAGAAGGGAAGAGTTCTCCGAAAGGAGGACTTCGAGCGATTCACCCGCTATGTGCGGATGAGATATGTACCTCAGGATGTAGGGAGTCTCCAATAGGTACACGTTAAAGTCAGGAATCATCACTTTCATTAGCCTAGTGAGTCGTCCATCCAGCCCCTCAACCTTCACCTGATGAGTTAGATCCGTTCTTATGCCGTACTCATCCCTGAGCACGTTCAAGTCAAGTATAGCGCCTCCTATATCTATCTTGGGTTCTCTAGCCTCCAAACCTCCTCTTCCTCCTTTGATAGTCTCTTATCGCCCTTAAGATATCTATCTTCCTCAACTCCGGTAGATAGACCTCGCAGAAGTACAGCTCTGAATAGGCGGATTGCCACAGTAGGAAGTTGCTCAGCCTCTCCTCTCCTGATGTCCTGATTATGAGGTCCGGGTCGGGAAGATCCGGGGCATAGAGGTGGGACCTTATGACATTCTCATCTATTTCCTCCGGTCCAAGCTTACCCTCCGCCACTTCTCTGGCTATCTTCCTGACGGCATCCACTATCTCCGCTCTACCACCGTAGGCCACCGCTAGATTCAGGGTCTTACTTCCGAAGTCATTGGTCATGGTCTCCAGCTCCTCAGCGAGTTCCCTGATGCGGTTGGGGAGAAGCTCCCTCTTCCCCACTATCCTGAATCTCACCCCATTCCTCCTCAATTCCTCCTTTCTCTCCATGAGATCCCTCAGCTTCTCCTCTATAACCTTGAAAACGGCCTCCACTTGTTCCTTGGGTCTGGAGAAGTTCTCAGTTGAGAAGGCGTAGAGTGTGACGTGGTCAACTCCCAGCTCAAGTAACCAGTCGAGTAATTCCTCAGTTCTGCTAGCCCCCATCCTGTAGGCGTTCAGGTAATCGAGTCCGAGTTTCTGAGCGAACCTCCTATTTCCATCAAGTATGAGGGCTACATGCTTGGGAATTTCCCCTTCCCTCACCTTCGACTCCAAGTATCTCTTGTAGAGGGGCATCTCCAGCATGCTAGCCAATCTGTAGAGTAGGTCTAGCAGCCCCAATCGAGGCACCTTTCTCAACCCTTTATTACTCTCCGGAATTTAAACTATTGATAGTTGTATGGAATGCGATGCGGCGGTGGGGATACTCCTCAAAGGCTGCAAGGTCCTGATGATTAGGAGGAAACCCGATCCTAGGGATCCGTTCTCATGGAATGTCAGCTTTCCGGGAGGAAGTGTGGAGCCAAAGGATGAGAGCTGCCTGAATACAGCCATTAGGGAGGTGAGGGAAGAAGTCGATCTCTCACTGGATCCCAAGTCCCTGACGGCGAGGATGCCCGTGATATCTCCTTTGAGCAGAAGGATGCGGGTCGTACCCTTCGTCTTTAGGGTGGGCGAGGTTAGCCCTAAGGTGGGGGAGGAAGTTGAGGGCCTCTTCTGGATGGATCTAAGGGATATGAGAGAAGGTTTCGCTTTCATCCCCGGGAGGAATATCCTAGTCAGGGCCATCTCCTGCTGCGGTTATGTTGTCTGGGGTATGTCCTATAGGCTTCTCAAACTCTTGGCAACTGTGGTGAGGTGCGATGATCGTATCCTATAGTCACGAAGAGCCGATCAATCTAGACAAATTAATTACTTATCATGACCCTATTCCCGGGGAGCCTGTTGCTGGATGAGATGGACCGGAAGATCTTAGAGATGTTAATTAAGGATGCGAGAACTCCCTACACTGAAATTGCGAAGAAATTGAACGTTAGCGAGGCGACCATCAGGAAGAGAGTCAGCAAGCTGATTAAGAGCGGTGTGATAAAGAGGTTCACGGTCGAGATTGGCGAATCTGGAATGAAGGCAATAGTTCTCGTGAAAGTGAGGCCTGGACACAACATTCCTGAGATCGCTAAGACCATCTCCGATCTAGGAGATGTCGTCAAGGCATGTGAAGTGACCGGGGAGTATGATATAGCTGTGGAGATAGCTAGTCCCGACACCGTCAGCCTCAATCAGACGATCGAGAGGATCAGGGGCATGAAGGGGGTCAGTGGGACCCTTAGTATGATAGTGCTCGCAGTTTGGTGATACTTTTCCCTTTCGATTGATCCTGTTACCTTCCTTTACGAGATAGTCCCTCCTAGTGTGATGAAGCTTCAGTGTAATTTGGTTCCGTTCCTCCTGATATTTATAGTGCTCTTCCTTGCTTCTATCCGGAGAAGGGCGCTCGCGTTGGATGATCGCAGTATAGATATAACCAGAATCTCCCTGAGCAGACTCCCCCAAGCGGCCAGGCCGGGTGAGATCATCGTAAAATTCTGGTTTGATTTAACGACGAGCGATCCTCAGAACACTCAACCAGGCGTGGAGGCCTCTGGAAACAACATAGATGTTCTTTCCAAGATGATCTCTATGAGTACAAGGAGCTGGAGCATCAGGATTTACATGCACGCAGAAGCCAAGGAGCGGGTTAGCCCCACCATAAAAGTGACCTGCAGGATTAATGGAGCCGCTGACACTGACAGCAAGAATATGGGGAGCTCTCACGTCGTGTACACACCCCCCTCTTGGTCTCCATCCATAACCCCTAGGGAGATCAGCAAGAGGGATGAGATCCTCCTAGAGGTGGATGGATTGAACGATTTGGACGATGATATGGGCGAGTTATCCGTCACTGCCATTTCTAGGAAGGACTCCACGGTGGGAGCGCTAGGTGAGCCATCCCTCGTGGGCTTCACCCTACCAACGCAGGTCTACAGAGGGGATGTGCTCAGGATGGTTGTTTCCGAGAATGATGGAGGTTCCTTGACGGGTGTCCTAACAGCTTTCGGGAGGGAGTACGCGCTGGAAGGAAGAAAGAACATGACAGAGGTTCCTAGGGACGTCGATGCTGATCAGCACCCGATAAAGGCTACAGTGGAGGATGTGGATGGGAGCAACTCCGGTAGTTGGACCTTAGAGATCTTGAATGTACCTTCTCAGGTTGAGATATCGCCGGACAGGGACGAGGTAGAACTCTTCAGACCTTCATATCATGTTTTGAGGAGGGAGCGCTCAGGATCCCGGGATGTAGAACTGGTGGTCGCGATAATGGCCGTTTCTCTAGTTGAGATTCTGGTAATCAGGAGGGGGATATCTTGAGATTCACCAAACTCCTTCCTCTCCTATTATTGATTTTGGGCGCCTTTCTCCTAGTCTACGGTCTAATCCCTAGGGAGAACTTAGTGGGAGACCTAGTGTTGGAGAATGGGACCTATGAGATAGTCAAGTGCCAAGGCACGATGATCCTTCAAGCCAATGGAAGCTTATGCATGGACCTTAGGGATATGAGGTTAAGGGAGATATCGAGAGGGAGCTCCGTTAACGAGCTGGTTTCATTCCCATTGCTGGAAGTAAGAGGAAGCAGGCTTGAGCTGGCAGTGAGTAATTATGACGCCGTATGGAGGAGGAGTTACGACTTCTCTGACGGTGGATCCCTAATACCGGTGGAAATGGGTGAATGGAACCTTTCAGCATCCTCCGATGGGCAAATTACACTGTACGAGATAGAAAGTTACAATGAAGTTAGAGGAGAATTGATCAAGAGTGATGGCTCTATAAGGGTCACGTGCGGCAGCATCAGCGATAGAACGTATCTGGTCCTCTACAACCCCTCCCAAGAGCCCCTAAGGGTGCGTGTGCTCACTGACCACGATATCGACATTTACTCCCTCTCCATATCGATCGGACTCGTTCTAGCGGCTCTCCTTATGAGGAGGTATTCCCATGCTATTGGGAGTGGGAGAGGAGCGTTCACTGGAGCTGGCCTCTATCCTCATAGCTAGGTGCGGCAAGCACGCCCTAAAAGCATCTCTCGGCATGAAACTGGGTTTCCCCCAAAGGATACTCAGGAGGAAATGCAGACCCATTGAAGTTGTAGGACAGCCCATATCTTGGGATATACCCTTCCTTGGAGGATCGCTCGAGATTAGGGGCAGGAAGGCCATGGCTCATCCGCTAACATCACGTACCGGTAGGCAAGTGGCTTCCATAATCCTTTCCATGATGGTGAAGGGTATCTACTCCCGTGACTACAGATCCCAAGGAGATCTGATATGGAAGTCCCTCCAGCACAGAGTGGACAGGGCTAATGAGATCTTGAGGGAATTGAATTTGGAAGATGAGGAATTGGCACTGGAGTCTTCCGTTAGATCCACGAAGCTTTGGCCATTTCTGGCCATAGCCATGACTCCAGATGTCACCGAGGTATACGCTCACTTCAATGGCCCTCTGTACTTGGACCATGTAGAGCTGGGTAGGATTGTAGTGGAGAACTACTTGATGGACCAAGAAGAGGTGAGCAGGCTGATGACATTCGTGGAGGCTGATGTGAACGCTGGTGTGGACTTCAGCTCTCCTCTCAACGAAGTCGATCTGACATTGGGCGAGTACCACTTCAGGATGGCCTTGGACTTCCCTCCAGCATCGATGGGGGCTGTGGATGTGAGGAATCTGAGCGCCATGTCGCGGCTGAGCTTACCTCGTCTCATTTCTCTGGGATCCCTGACCTGGTACGAGGCGGCCCTCATGCTGGACTCTCTGGACAGGGGCGATCCAGTATTGATCTTCGGCAGGACGGGGGTCGGTAAGACTACGCTATCCAACGCCTTGCTCGCGAGCCTTCCTAGGCACTGGAGGATAGTGAGCGTCGAGGAGGTGAGGGAGATAGAGGACTTCACGAGGTACGGGATGCATCACACTCCATATGAGATAACATCTAGCAAGCTGGATTTCATCAAGTTCCTCCTCCACAGGAATCCGGACCTGGTGTTTCTGGGAGAAATTTTGGGAAGGGAGCATGCCGAGGCCCTAGATCTCACCTCCTTCAGTGGATTGAAGGTGATGGCGACCACCCACGCTAAGGATTATCGGGGTCTTATCCAGAAATGGTCCTCTTGGGGAGTGAGCCTTCCTGAAGGGACCTTGGCGGTGAGGATGGAGGATAAGAGGGTCGTTGAGATGAGGCGCTGGGTAGATGGGGGGTGGGATGATCCCGGGAGTCCATCGACCGAGTGGTTAATGCATGTGAAGAGGCTGGAGGGCGCCGAGACCAATGAAGAGGTTTATAGGAGGATTAAGGGACTACTTGAGGAGAGCTGACTTGGTGCAGAGGCTGGTCTTGGGTTGGAGCGCCTCTCCCGCCCTAGGACTTAGGGCCATCTCGGCCTATGAGGAGGTGGCTGTGGAGGGTGAGAGGGCCGGCATTGCACTAGCTAGGAAGATTGATGAGGCTGGATCCCTACTGTCTGGGATTGAGGAGGGTGGGGATAAGGATGAATCGCTCAAGTCCTCACTCACTCTTATTTCCCATCTCTTGGAAGCAGATGCTCAAGCGCGAGAGAGGTGGATGTATCTCTCCCTGACCTTGGGGATGGCCCTCTCAGTGGGAATAGCGGTAGCCCTCTCGTTGGGAGGGATTAGGATAGGGCCCTTTCACCTCATCCCCCTAGCCTTGGTGTACCCATTGATCCCAGGGCTTTCCCTTGAAATGCTATCTGACGACCCGGCAGCGGCGGACTACATAGCATCGACCCTAGAGAGGGGCGGTGGTAGGATTTACGCCCTGAGGCACCTAGGTCTCTATGAACCCCTCGTATTGGATGTTGATCTCATTGATGTGGAGCTCCCTCCTTGGGCGAATGTACTGCGGGAGATGTCCGATAGGAGGACCTTAGCTAGGGTGATGAGGAGGACCTCCACCATGTTGAGGGAATTCAAGCGCATAACATCGGCTTGGAGGGCTCGCATGAGGTCTATGAAGGCGATGTCCCTAGTTATCTCCTCCGCCACCGGTCTGTCTAACGTGGTCCTAATGAGGGTCGTCACCTCTCCCCTGCTGTATCCGATGCGGATCCCCACAGATCTACCTCTGACCCTTCTATTGACCGGGCTGATCTCCGCGCTAACCTCCGCCAAGCCCTTGGGCGCCTCCATCGAGTCGGGAGTTGCTTATCTGTCCGCCTTCTCACTCGCATACGCACTGATTCCCACGTAAAGGTTAAATTCCTAGCATTTAAGACGCTGGTGAATGAAAGCAGCTGTCGATGGCATTCACATGGTCAACTTCAAGTCGTTTCGGAGGGCTACGATACCTTTACCCACTGGTCTAGTGGCCATCACAGGCCCCAATGGCTCGGGTAAAAGTAACATACTGGACGCCATAGCCTTCGTTATGGGGTGGAGGGCTAGGAGGCTTAGGGCTTCCAAGATAGAGAACCTAGTCAGGAAGGGGTCTAACGCGGCGCAGGTCAGCCTATTCATAAGGAATTCCTCTGAGAAGATAAGCTTGAGCAGGGAGATCAGACCCAATGGAGAGAGCGTCTACAGGGTGAACGGAAGGAGGAGAAGCGCCACGGATGTCATGGATCTGCTCGCGGATATGGGTTTCGTGGTCGACAGGTACACGTTCGTGACTCAGGGGGACATCACTTCCATAGTGGAAATGTCTCCCAAGGAGAGGGCCAAGCTCTTGGAGGAGATAAGCGGGGTGGCTGAGTACGATGAGAAGAAGGGGAAGGCCTTGGAAGAGCTGAGAGAGGTCAATCAGTCCCTGAGAGAGATGGAGGTGCTGATGAAGGAGAGGGAAAAGGAGTTGAGGAGAGCTGAGAGGGAAGTAAAGGCTCTTCAGGAGAGGAACGAGTTGGAGGAGAGGTTAAGGAGAGTGAAGAAGTACCTGCTGATGGTCCAACTCGAGGAGATCCAGGAGAAACTGGAATCCCTGGACAAAGCACATTTGGAGGAGGATTTCTCCGATATAGATTCCCTGAGGACCCAGCTCGAGGAGAGGGAGAGGGAACTTAGAAGAATTGAGGATCTAGTGAAGGACTCTCCCCTCAGGAGGAGGAAGCAGATAGAGGCGGAATTGAGAGCCCTGTCTCACCAAATAGAGACGTTGGAGAGGGCTTTAGAGGCCCAGAGAGATGCCTTAAACGCCCTAGCGAGGGTGAGAGATGTACCGGAGGTCATCAGGGATGATCCCTCCTTTCTCGGCGTCGTATCTCAGCTGATAACTCCGATGGAGGGCTATGAAATCCCCTACCTGGCTGTTGGAGGAGGTAGGTTGGGAGACATCGTCGTCAAAGATCTAGAGGGGGCCAAGAGGATAGCTAAGGCCTTGAGGAACGTCAAAGGTCGATTCAGGATAATTCCTTTGGACGTCATCAGGGTGAGAGACCCACTAGAGGTAGAGGGCACCTTGGGTCCACTTTACCGCTACCTCCGATACGATGGGAAGTTTGAGACCGTCGCCAAATTGGTCTTCAGCGCGATCCTCGTGGAGGACTTGGATGCCATCACCAGGGATCTCATTGGCAGGGCGAGATTCGTGACACTGAGGGGAGAGATCGTGGAGAGGGAGGGAAGCCTCCTAGCTGGGAAGCCGGAGAGGGACATTGAGAGGATCAACAAGCTGAGGGAGGAGGTGGAGAGGATCGAAGAGGAGTTGAAGAACCTCAAAAAGGATGCTGCCAGTAAGAGGGAGGAGCTAGAGGGTCTACCTAAGGAAGATCCCAATCTGGAGGCCCTTGAGGCCCTCAGAAAAGAGGTGTCCATGCTTAGGAGGGCCTATCAGGAAGTTCTCAACAGGAGACAGATGCATCTCTCCAAGCTGGAGGAGATAAGCGAGGAGAAGGGTAGGCTCAAGGAGAAAATGAAGGTAATTGAATCCGAGTTGATGAAATTAGCGCAAGTGGAACCTCTCTCTGTCCCCGATCCGTTCTCCGAAGTCGCCTCCATACAAACTAGGCTGAGGCTCATGGGACCTGTGAATCCCAAGGCTCGAGAGGAGTACGAGATTCGAAAGAGGGCTTTCGATGAAATTAGGGCGAAGTACCGGGAGTTCGCCGAGAGAAAAAGGGAAATAGAGGAGCTTATCGAGAGACTTGACAGAGAAAGGGAAGGTATTATAGAAGAGACGCTTCGGAGGTTGTCGGAGGCTTTCGATGAACAGATAAAGCTGCTCTTCGAGGGAGGTGGTGGGGAGCTCAAGCTCACGGAGAGGGGACTTGAGATGAGGGTAAGCCTCCCTAACAAGAAGCCGGTCACCATAGATTCCCTTTCCGGAGGGGAGAAATCTCTCAGCGCTTTGGCATTCATTCTCGCAGCCCAAAAGCTCAGACCTTCCTCCCTCTACGTGTTCGATGAGGCTGACGCTATGCTGGATGGTGTGAACTGTAAGAGGTACGCTAGGGCTCTCAAGGAACTGTCTAAAAGGGCTCAAGTCATAGCGATCTCCCTGAAGAAGGAGACGCTGGAGGAGGCCGATCATCTGATAGGGGTGACCATGAGGAACGGTGAGTCGAAGATCGTGGCTGTAACGAAGGAGGCTGCTTCATGAGGCCAGAAGAAGTCTGGAAGGAGTTTATAGAGACGAGAGACATAGCTAGGGCGGGCAGGAGGATCTTCCGCCTTGCTAGGGAGCTCAGGGAGGATGTGATAGGGTACCTCAGGCCACCCGAGGAGAGCGCCTCGAGAATTTACAGACCGAGAAGGTTGGAGAGGGGAGTGATAGTGCAGAGAACTTGGAGGACTCCTAAGAGGTATCCCATCAGGGGGGAAATACTCGACGCCTTCAGATGGGTCGAGAAGAAGATAAGAAGAATGGCCAGTTCCCTTAACCTCTCCCTGATCACGAGGTGGGATTTAGTTAGTGAAATCAAAAAGTTGAAGGAGAAGATAATCTACCTGAGGAGAAGGGGTAGGGGGGTGGTCCCCCTAAGGGAGCTTGTTAACTCCTCAGAGGAGTTAGGTCCAACGCTCATAGCGTTGCTCTTCATGGAGAAGGGAGGAGAAGTGGAGCTCGTTCAGGAGAGGCCCTTCGATGAGATCTACGTGGTGCTGTCAAATGAGAGGACCTGAATCGTGGGAGAGGGCGAAGAGGTTACTGGAGGCGGCTCTATTCGCATCAGGGGATGTGATAACGGAGGGCGAGATAAAGAGGCTGACGGGCCTGTCCGGACCGGCTGTTGAGAAGGCTATCGCGGAGATCAACGAGGAACTGGAGGATCATCCGTTCTGGGTGGAGAGAGTGGAGGGAGGTTGGATAATGGTCCTCAAGAGGGAATACGAGGAACATATGGCTCATCTCTTCCCTCAGAGACTGCTCTCCAAATCTGAAATGAGGACCTTGGCTCTGATAGCCGCCAACGAACCGGTGAGCCTGAGCGAGGTGGTGCGCGTCAGGGGGAGGAATGCTAGAGATCACTTGAGGAGGCTCATCCAGCTGGGCCTGATAAGAGAGATTAAGGAAGGCAGGAAGAGGACCTACCGCACCACTAAAAAGTTCTCCCTCCTCTTCAGGCTGGAGAGGTCGGATGAGGGTGGAGGTAAGCGGGCTGCTGGAGACTGAGGTGGCTGGCCTCAAGCTGAGGAATCCACTGATCCTTGCATCCGGCGTGTTGGGAAATGCAGCTTCACTGCTCAGGAGGGCGGAGGAGGCAGGTGCTGGTGCCGTGACGACCAAGACCATCCTGCCTGAGCCTACAAAGGGTTACTATAATCCCGTGGTCGTCGAGCTCCCTTTTGGGTTGATTAACGCTATGGGACTTCCGAATCCCGGAGTTGATGAGTTCGAGAGGGAGCTGAGGGAGGCCAAGTCCTACCTGACCATTCCCGTCATCGCGAGCGCAGGTGGGGGGAGTCCCGAGGAGGTAGCTCATGTCGCTGGGAGGCTCCAAGATGCTGGGGCCGATGCGATAGAGATAAACGCCTCCTGCCCTCACGTTAGGGAGCACGGATTGGAAATAGGTTCCTCTCCAGAGCTCATTGAGGAGCTGGTGAGTGAAGTCAGGGGAAGTGTGAGGATTCCCCTCTTGGTGAAGCTCACTCCCATGGTTCCGGACATAGCTTCCCTCGCCAAGGCGGCCATCGATGCCGGGGCCAATGGGCTCACCGCCATCAATACCGTGAAGGCCATGTACATAGATGTGGAGGCCATGTCCCCAGTGCTCTCCAACGGGGTGGGGGGCCTGAGCGGGCCGGCGATAAGGCCCATCGCGGTTCGAGCTGTGTACGAGATATCTCACTTGGGGGATGTGATAGGTACCGGAGGGGTTGAAACTTGGAGGGATGCAGTCGAGATGTTGCTGGCGGGTGCGAAGGCCGTGGGAGTGGGTACCGCTGTGATGGCTAAGGGATTGGAGGTCTTCAGTGAGATAAGTAAAGGCCTCTTATCATACCTCAGCAGGAAGGGGATGACGGTCAGGGAGCTCATCGGGAGGGGACGCGATTGCTGAGCTTTAGATTGATCGCGTTCGACAGCATGGGAGCCAGGAGCATGGCCACGGTCGTGGAGACCAAGGATGTGAAGATCTTCATAGACCCCAGCGTGGCCCTCGCTCCTAGGAGGTTCGGCCTACCCCCTCACGACAGGGAAGTGGAGAGGATGTATGAGCTATCTAAGGTCATCGAGGAAGAGGCGTTGGATTCTGATGTCATCATAGTTACCCACTACCACTACGACCACTTCGATCTGGGTCACAAGGTCCCCCTGAAGGTGTACGAGGAGAAGGATGTGCTGATCAAACATCCTAAAGAGAACATCAACAGGAGTCAGCGGGTGGGGAGAGCCCCTCTCTTCCTCAAGAGCATAGAGGGGCTCCCCAACAGAATAGAGTTCGCTGATGGGAAGGAGTTCAGGTTCGGATCCACATCCATCCGGTTCTCCAGGGCGGTTCCCCACGGCACCAACACCAGGTTGGGGTATGTTATAGAGGTCCTCGTGGAGAGCGGGGGCGAGAGGTTCCTCTTCTCCTCTGACGTGGAGGGTCCCTCCTTGGATGAGCAGGTGAGGTTCATAGAGGAGGCCGATCCCCACATCGCCGTGATCGATGGGCCGATGACCTACATGCTCGGCTTCAGGTACTCTAGGGAAAGCCTCAGAGTTTCGGAGGAGAACCTGAGGAGGATATTGGACCTCCCATCCTTGGAGCTACTGGTGCTGGACCACCACTTCTGCAGAGAGCTAGAGTTCAGGGAGAGAGTGCCATCGATATCCAACATGTTTAAGACAGCGGCGGAGGCCTCGGGCAGGAGGAACGAATTACTAGAGGCTATGAGAAGGGAGCTATACGGGAGGTAAGCAGGTGATCGATCCCGCTAGTATAGTGGAGGAAGCAATCACCAGCAGTGAGAGGAGACTAATAACGATCTCCGGAGAGGATTCCCTAGAGAGGGCCTCGGAGATAGCTAAGGAGTGGCTCTCCAGGCGCAGTGGGGGGAGAATACTCCTAGCTACCCACAGGGGCATCGGCGCCGAGAGGGTGGATCTGGATGAGGGGAACCTCACCTCCATAGATTTCGATCAGACGGGCGACATCTTGGGGGGTACTTGGGACGTCCTGATAGCCGACTTCTCTAGGCAGTTCCGTGCCAACGACTTGGGGAGACTGGTAGAGGTAGTTAGGGGAGGAGGGCTCGTGCTGTTCGCCATCCCCCCAGCTGATGAATGGCTCTCCATCCTGACGGAGTTCCAGAAGAGGTTCATCGTTCCTCCCTTCGAGGAGAGAGGTGTGAGGCAGCTCTTCAAGGCGAGATTCCTCTCCTTCCTGGGGAGACCCGGTACCTTCTTGCTAGGTGAGGAGGAGCGGGGACGGCTCGTTGGTAAGGTCTCTCAGGACAGGAAACCTCCGGAGACAACGGGCGATCCCATGATGGACCTTTGCGCAACCCTAGACCAGCAGAGGGTTCTCTCCTCCTTGATACGGGCCGTCAATGAGAGGAAGAGGGCGTTCATACTGACAGCCAACAGGGGAAGGGGCAAGTCTGCCGTTATAGGGATCGCGCTCGCCTACATACTCACGAAGACGAAGATCAAGAGGGCAGTGGTGACTTCCCCGAATCTGGAGGGTATCCAGACGCTCTTTGAGTTCCTGATGAAGGGCTTGGACAACTTGGGGGTCAAGTACGAGCCCCTGATCAGAAACGGGCATATCATAGATGTGAAGTTCGGGGGACGAAACGTCTTCTTCCTCACCCCTGACAGCGCCGCCGAGGTCTCAGTCAAGTTGAAGGTAGTGGACGAGGCCGCTGCCATTCCCATATCTACCCTCTTCAGGGTCCTCCACACCAGCAGGTTCGCTGTCTTCTCGAGCACGGTGCACGGTTACGAGGGGGCTGGGAGGGGCTTCACCCTGAGATTCCTCAAGAGAGTGAGGAACTCCAATCTGCCGTACGCGGAAGAGAGGATGGAGGAGCCCATAAGGTACCCACCTGGCGATCCGGTCGAGACGTGGCTATACGACTTCCTCCTCCTCAACGCGGAGCCAGGCGATCCTCCAAGTGGTTCCCCCGAGGAAGCCATTTACGAAGGATTGGATCTGTCGAAGGTAAGTGAGGACTTCCTCCGGAAGTTCTACGGGATTTACGTGCTGGCCCACTACAGGAACAGGCCCAACGACCTCGCGACACTCTTGGACGCTCCTCATCACTTCGCTCGGGTCCTCAAGCTTGGAGGAGAACCCGTCGTCAGCCTACACATAGCGGAGGAGGGTGGCCTGCCCAACAGCGTCTTGGAGGAGATGGTGAGGGGTCAGAGGGATATACCGGGCCACATGATCCCATCTAGGGTGGTGCTTCACTACGACTTCAAGTCCTTCGGCAGGTTGAGGGGCTGGAGGGTCGTGAGGATAGCCACCCATCCGGACCTCCAAGGGATGGGGTTCGGGACCCGGGCCCTAGAGGAGGTGGAATCGGAGGCTGAGATCAAGGGGATCGACTGGGTGGGGGCTGGCTTCGGAGCCACCGACGATTTGCTGAGGTTCTGGATGAGGAACGGCTACATGCCCATCCACATAAGTCCTAGAAGGAACCCCGTCACAGGAGAGTACAGTGTACTGGTGGTTAAGCCTCTGAGCGGGAAGGCGAAGAACCTGCTTGGAGAGGTTGTTAAGGAGTTCAAGAGGCGCCTGCTCAACAGCCTCCACGACGTTTACTTCCCCCTCAATCCTCTAGTTGCAAGGCACCTCCTCAAAATCCCGATAAGGTCTGGAAAGTTAAAGCTCAGCCATCCTCAGAGGAGCAGGCTTCTCGGCTTCGTGAAGGGGACTTACATATACGAGTTGGCGTCTGATGCGATATACGAGGTGGCCAAGTACTATTTCTGGCTCGGGAAGGAATGTTTGACCCCGCTGGAGGATTCAGTGCTCATCGCCAAGGTGCTTCAGGGGAAAGGATGGGAGATGGTCAAATCGAGGTTCGGCCTGAAGGTGGATCCCTACGAGCTGTTCAGGGAGCTGGTTAGGAACCTTCTAACCTGTCTGAATGGCCTTAGCGACCAGACTTAGGTGAGTACATGGGGGAATGAACTTCTCCATCCTCCTTATATCCCCGTATATCGAGTCGACTCCCCAACCGGATCTCTTGAGTATCTCAGCCAGCTCAGTGGGTGTGTAGACCCTCATCTCCGTATTCACTTCGAGCTCCTTGGTCAGGTTGCCCTCCCCGTCATCCCTCAGGATGATCCACTTGGACGTCAATCTCGACCACAGTGGGTCGAACTTCCTCTCCTCCATTAGGACTAGGGATCCATACCTCTGGAATATCCTGTTACAGTACCTCCAGTCCGGGGTCTCCCTGTGAAGGGTGTTCGCTATTATCAGGATGGCTCCGTCCTTCACCAGAGATCGGAGCTTCCTCAGTATCTCCTCGTCGGTAGTGCCATCGTAGTAGCCAAGAGAAGTGGAAACTATTATGACGGCGTCGAACTCCTCGCCCTTCAGTACCTCGTCGATCATTCTGGCATCGGAAACGACGAACTTGGTCCTCTCGGAGACCCTGTATCTCTCAGCCTTCTGCTTAGCGTCCTCTATGAAGGGGAGGGAGATATCAACCCCCACAACCTCGTAACCCTCCATGGCTAGGGGGATGGCCACCCTTCCGTTACCACAGAAGGCATCTAGGACCTTTCCGGAGTCCAAGCCGTTCTCCCTGAGGATTCTGGCTATTGACTTCGCTATCTGCTCTCCCTCAGACCAGGTCCCATTCATGACCTCGATGTAGAGATCGGCCCTCTCCACGAAGACTCTCTGTACCCAGCTCAGTCTGGCCACCCACCTTATTGGGAGCATGAAGCTAATAAATGGTTAAGGGGAGAGGTCCACCTCCCTACCCAGCCCCAACTCCTCAGCCCTCTTGTACACGAAGAACGCGGCCGCCACATCCAGTGCTGAGGTCCCTACCGATTTGTACAAGGTTATCTCATTAGATGATGCTCTCCCGATCTTCAAGCCTAACAGCACCTCACCCAGTTCCCCGACCACCCTGCTCCTCGGGATCAGTCCTCTCTCCAAGGGTATCTTGAGGTCACCAGCCTGGAGGGCGTCGGCCGTATCGACGACGATCCTATCGAAGGAGGTTATCGCCGTATCGTCAAGCTCCCTAGCGTCAGGCGTGTACGCGCCGACCGCGCAGACATGGGTGCCCCTAGCCAAGTCCCTACCGAGCAATACCGGCTTCTTCGACGTGGTGACCGTGGCTATTATGTCCGCATGCCTGTTCTCAGTGACAACTTTCGCGTCCAGCCCTCTCCTCCTCAACCAGTCCGCTAGGGACTCGGCTCTCGCCCTGTCGACATCCCTCACGAATACTCTTTTGATGGGCCTCACCTCCGGTATGAGGCGTGAGTGGGACCTGCCTTGGGTCCCAGCTCCGATGATCAGGAGCGTCTCTGAATCCTCCCTCGCCATCACCTCAGCGGAGAGGGCGCTGGCGCCTCCGGTCCTGTACTCCGTGATCACGGTCCCATCCATCAGGGAGAGAGGGGTTCCCGTCTCCGCATCTATCAGCAGGACGGAAGCTGGCACTGTGGGCAACCCTTTGCTCGGATTCTCGGGGAAGAAGCCGACTATCTTCACCGCCACCGCGCCCAACTCCTCGGAGTACGCTGGCATAAAGCCTATCCATCCCCTAGGAAGATTGGTGGACGGCCTAGAGGGATACCATCCCTTGCCCGAGGATTTCTCAACGAGAGCTCTCTTGAGAGTGTTCAGAAAACCCATGATGTCGCTCTCTATAGCTTCCCTCACATCATCAGGTCGCAGGAGGAGCATGGAAGACCCCCGATTTTAGGGCCGTCTCACTTATCCCGGTTCCCCTTCCGGTAGCGATTTAATCTTTGAACATATAATATTGCAATGGTGTTTAGATGCCGTTGCCCTACAACAAGTTTGTCAGCGTTGAGGAGGCCCTCTCCCACGTCCCGGATGGATCGGTGGTGGCTATATCCGGTTTCAACATGGCCACAACTCCGGAATACCTGATAATGAAGTTGTGGGAGAGATACAGGGACACGGGCCATCCCAAGGACCTCTTCATAATATCTGACACGCTCCCGGCCACCCCCAACAGGGCCCTCGACTTCGTGGCCAAGAGGGTTTACGAGGAGGAGGGTCAGGAGTTCATCAGGGGGATGCTTCTCCCGTTCACCGGATGGGCACCGTATGTTCAGAAGTTGGCCATGGAGAACAGGGTAGAGCTCTATTCATGGTCCATAGGGATGGCCGCCTACTGGTTCAGGGAGGTGGCCTCGGGTAGGCCAGGTCTCCTGACTTCCATAGGCAGAGGGACCTTCCTCGATCCTAGGCAGGACGGTGGTGCGATGAATGATCTAGCCCGGGAGAGAAGGACCTGCCGCGTTTCCCTCATAGAGATAGATGGTGAGGAGTACCTGTTCTACGAAGCTCCAAAGCCTAACGTTTCCATGATCAGGGGAACTACGGCTGATGAGATGGGAAACATAACAATGGAGAAGGAGGGCATATTTGGGACCGTGCTGGCCATCGCTCAAGCTGCGAAGGCCCAGCCGAATCCGGGGATAGTGATCGCTCAGGTGGAGAGGGAGGCGAGGTTCGGCTCCCTGAACCCGAAGGATGTCCACGTACCGGGACCCCTAGTTGACTTCTTGGTCGTGGCTCCTCCCCAGTACCACTGGCAGAGCGGGACCATCATGTACGACCCCCGAATAAGCGGGACCATCATTCCACCGATAACCCCCAATCTGCTTCCAAAGATGGAGCTGAACGAGAGAAAGGTCGTCGCGAGGAGGATAGCTTTGGAGATGGTGAAGCTCGTGAACGAGAAGGGTGGTCCGATCCTCGTGAACCTAGGTATAGGGATCCCGGCCATGGTCACCAACGTCGCTGCCGAGGAGGGGATCTCAGATTACATCGTGACTACTATAGAGTCCGGACCGTGGGGCGGGCTGGCCCTGATGGGGGAGGACTTCGGTGTCTCCATAGGTCCCTTCGCCATAATACCGATGCCGGACATGTTCACCAACTACGAGGGCGGGATAATAGACGCCGCCTCTCTGGGATTCATGCAGATAGACAAGGAGGGAAACGTCAACCCGTCCATGCTCCCAAACAGAATGCCCGGCCCGGGTGGTTTTCCAGTTATAGCTGCCGGATCCCCGAGGGTTTTCTTCGGTGGAGGATTCACGGCCGGCAAGAAGAAGCTGAAGGTCGGGGAAGGGAAGCTTCTCATAGAGATGGACGGGAATGTGATCAAATTCGTTGATAACGTTTACAAGATAGTCTTCAACGGGAAGGTCGCTCTGGAGGAGGGCAAGGAGGTACTCTACATAACGGAGAGAGCGGTGTTCAGGCTGACTGACGAAGGGCTGGTGCTAGAGGAGGTGGCTCCAGGCGTTGACTTGGATAGGGATCTGCTATCCAAGATGGAGTTCAAACCGGTAATAGCAGACGATCTCAGGGAGATGGATCCGAGGATATTCAGGGAGGGTAAGATGGGGCTGAAAGACGAGATAAAAAGGGGGTGAGTGGATAAGGTTAGGGGAGCTTCCTCTTCAGCACTGGCGGGGGAGCTTCCCTTATCAACCTAGCATCGAAGCCTCTCCTTTTAAGCTCCTTGAGCAGCTCCTCTCTGCCAGTGTATATTGGTACGCCCTCCCTGTCCGCTAGACCCAGAGCGGCTGAAAGCTCCTCATCAGCTCCCCTCACGACTATCTTTCTCTTAGGGGCTTTCTCGACCTTTATAGCCCTGTCAACTATGAGCTTCTCTATGGAAGACATGAGAACTTGGTCCTTGCTCAGCTTATTGAAGGTCTCCATGGGTATCAATATCTCGTGGTCTTGGACTAGGTCATCGAGCACACCTCTCCTCACCGCCCACTTCAGCGCCTCGTAATCCATAACTATCCTCCTGGCCCTTTCCCTCCTTCTCACCGCCAGCAGGAAGGGGATCAGTGCCAAGGGAATTAGTATTATCCACCACGGGATCGATGGGAGAGATGGTAGCTCTATGCTGAATGTAGGTGGCGGAGCGACCCCTCTCTGGGCGAGACTGAACTCCACCTCCACCTTGACGCTCTTCCCGTATTTGGGTAGAGAGATCAGCACACTCCCACTGGAGGACTCCTCGTCAGCTGGTGATACATCGAAGGTTATGGTGGCCGTGCCGCCCTTTGAAACAGAGATCTGCCACTCCAGCACATTCCCCCTCACCCTAGGGGGTGAGGATACTCCCCCTATTCTGGAGCTTCCCTGCACGTATCTGAGCGATGGGTCTAGGTTCGCCAGTATCTTGACGGACCTCGCTCCAGTTGGGCTTGATACAGTTACCCTTATGCGGCTGTTACCTCCAAAGTTGCTGGCGGATGCCCTAAGGTCGACCACCTCAGGCGGGGGGGCGGGTGGTTTCGGCGGGGCGGGTTTCGACTTGGGCTTCACTGATATCAGCACGCTATCGGATGAGGAGTCGGCCCTAGCTACCACGTTGAAGCTGCCGGACGTAGCCAGCAATTCAGCCCTGAAGCTGACCTCGACGGCCTTACCCGGATCCAAGGTCCCAATCTCCCACTTTAGCCTGTTATTCTCATTATCTGGCTCCCTTCGGAGACCTCCGACCATGGAGGTGCCTTTCACGTAGTCCAAGCCGCTTGTGAGGTCTACTGTGAGGGAGAGATCCTTGGATGGACCATCTCCTATGTTGCTCACCCTAGCTACGAATGTGATAGGCGTCCCTGTCTCAGCTGATGTCGGTGTGGCCATCAGCTCGACCACCACCAAGGGAGGACTGGTTACCCCAGCCACTCCAGATACCCCGTTTTCGTCCCCGCTCTGCGAAGTGGGGATACTCCCTCTGGATCCTGACCCGGAGCTGTGCTGTCCTCCATAAGATGATGAGATTCCTTGAGATCCCAATGACACTAAGACTATCGGGGGGCTGGTCAGCCTGTAATTATGCGTCTCCTCCTCACTAGTCTGGGGGGCTTGGTCCTCTACGCCGTTGTTCGTGGGTATCCAGCCGCACGGTGGTGGAGTTCTCCTACGGGTCGATCCTCTGGTGTTCCCACCACTCTCAGGAGGTGGTGGGGGCGGCGGATCCCTCACAAGCACGGAGACAGATGCCATGAAGGAGTCGTTGACGTACACTTTGTTCTCCTTGGTGCCGTACGTTGTTGCTACGAGGGAATACATCACCCTCGCTGCTTGGCCTGGATTCAGGGTGATATTGTACTTCAAATGTCTGCCCTCGATCACTGGACCGTCCGCGGTTAGGTTGAATGAGAAGAACCCGTTTACGTAATCCATCCCAGATGGAAGCAGGTCCTCCACCATCAGGAGGGCCGGCATGCCGCCCAAATTGGTAAGGGTCACCGTGTAGTTGACGGTCTCGTTCACATCCACCAGATCGGGCTGGGCCTCCTTGGTGACCTCTATTATGGCTGGGTTTATCACATTGACCTCATCAGTGTCGTTCCCCTCTCCGTAATCTCCATAGAAGACCACTAAGTTTTCCAAGGTCGTGCCGGCCGGGGCGTCGATCGAGGCGTTAAACCTTATGACGACCTCCGAGTCGGCTGGCACATCCACCAACCAGCTCAGATTTCTGCCCTCTATTTCCGGCTCCACCATGTTGCCATCGACCCTCGCGGTTCCGTTGATGTATTCCATGCCCTCCGGCAGCACATCAGTTACCGTGACGTTGTACGCAGTTCCATTGCCGTAATTCCTGATCAGGAGTAGGACTTCCGCAGTAGAATTGGGCGTCACCGTGGAAGGGTTGACGGACTTGGAGATGGTCAGGTTCGTCGCCACAGCTGGCGCCTCGTATACCGGACCGAACTCTGAAGTCCCGTGAGGGAGCAGCGTAGTTAGAGCGGTCAGATTTATGGGCTTGGAGGCCAGCTCGGTGGGTAGATCTATCCATCCCATGAATTCACCGTTCTCCGCCACCAGAGTGCCTAAGTACCTAAAGCCCTCCCCGTATCCGCTGGGATCCCCGTCAGACTGATAGATCTCCACAGCGGCACCGTCGAAGTTAGAATTGGCACTATCTGATCCCTCCACATTTATGTAACCCCTCACTATGAGCTTGCTCCCGTAAACAGCAGCCCAAGAGAGGACGGGATAGTCAACTAGGTCGTTGGGACCTGTGGACAGCGAACCGTCGTTCAACGTCACGAAGTCGCCACCCAAATCTATGCCCAAGAGGGTGTTGTTGTAGGACGAGATCTTAGTAATCACATTACCGCGGGATGAGTTACCTTCCACTACTACACCCGTGTACGAATTGTCGTGTATTGATGTACCATTGATCACGTTGCCGGACGATCCGGAGAGGCCGGAAAGCAGCACACCCCATCTACATCCACTTATCTCCCCTCTGATCTCGTTATCGTTCCCATCTTGGATCCACACTCCGTACATGCTACCCGAGATCCCCGCATCTATCTCGTTACCCTCGCTCGCCTCCACGTAGATACCGGCTATAGTATTATTCTCTATCGTGGAATTCGTCAGAGAATTCCCGTTGGAGTGTGATACCACGGCCACTCCGTAAACGTTTCCTCCAATGCTCATTCCGGTGAACCTATTGTTCTCTGACCTCAGGTAGACATAGATACCGTAACCGTCGCTTCCGGAAGCCGTGTTGTTTACCGCTGCAACGTCGGAGAATGCGTTACCATCAGAATCTTCCAAGTAGATTCCGTACCATCCGTTCCTACCGGAGAACACACTTGAAAATGTGTTGTTGGCCGAGTACTCCAGCAGCATCCCTCCCTCAGAGTTCCCGGTGGTGTTCACCTCTTCCACAGAGGTATCGGATGTGAACAGGAGGAGCAAACCCACCCTATTCCCCTCAGCCGAGGAATTGTGGATTGCTGATATCACCGTTCCCTTCACATTGATCCCCACATTGGTGTTGTTGCCCGCGTCTATCCCGCTGAGGGTGATGTTTGAGCTCGATACGAGGTTGACCCCAAAGTAATTGCCAGTAGCGACTATGTTCCTGATGAGGCTCTCGCTGGATAGCTGGACATGTATTCCCGCCATCTGGGATCCTATGGCACCTACCACGGTGAAATTCTCCACCGTCACATTTCTCACGTTCCACAGCTCTATGGTGTTTTGGGTGGTGTTCAGGGCCTCTATCCTGACCTGAGATGGGTCACCCACTCCCCTGAAAGAGATATCACTCACCGCGATCTTCACATTGTCCCTGTAGGTTCCGGGACAAACTAGTATTGTGTCACCACGAGAGGCTGAGGATAGGGCTTCGCTGGGTAGATCGAAGTACAGATCGCCGGAGACACAGGCCGTCCCGGTATGGACCACTAAGGTTCTTGGAGTGCTCGCCTTCAAACCGTAAGCTGGTAAGAGAAGTAGAAGTATCAACAGCAGCGCGAATTTTACCTTCATGAGGCCTCGCATGGAGGTACCGAAACAGCCATATATTGGGAAGAGGGCGCATGTAATGCGTCGTTAATCTCCTGCCATGAGGAACTAGGTGCTCAGATATGACCACCCTAATACTCACAGAGAAGCCGAGGGTCGCCAAGAGGATAGCTTCTATTCTCTCAAAGAAACCCCAGCAGAAGAAGATCGGTAGACTGACCTACTACACATTCGAGCTCGATGGTGAGGAGTATTTGGTAGTGCCAGCTGCTGGGCACCTGCTGGAGCTCGACTATCCCGAGGGTAAGTGGGTCTATCCGATAATCCTGCCCCCGGAGGAGCTTATCCTGAGAGAGATAGATGGGAAGAGCCAGTTTCTAAGGGTGATAGAGAGGCTGGGGAGGAAGGCAGGTAGGATTATCATCGCCACGGATTTGGACGCTGAGGGGAGCTCCATAGCCCTCGAGATAATGAGGGCCTTGAGATGGGAGAGAGATAAGGAGATCTACAGGATGGAGTTCTCATCCCTTAACGCTCAGGAGATAGAGGGGGCCTTCCGCAATCTCAAACCCTTCGACTATCCCAGAGCCAATGCGGGGTTCGCCAGGAGGGTGTTGGATCTGCAGTGGGGCGCCAATGTCTCGAGGGGGCTCACCCTGAGCACGAGGAAGAGGAGCTGGGTGAGGGTTCTCAGCTCAGGCAGGGTTCAAGGACCCACTCTCTCCCTAATAGTGAAGAGGGAGCGGGAGATTAGGAACTTCGTTCCCAAGAAGTACTACGTCGTGACAGCGCTGATGGAGAGTGGAAAGGGAACGTTTGAGGTCAAGCTGGCGCCTCCTAAGGGTGAGGAGAGGATATGGAATAGGGAGTATGCGGAGAGAGCGGCCGAGGCTATCAGAGGAAGGGTGATCAAAGCCAAGGTCAGGTCTAGAAAGGTCTCGCTCGCTCCTCCCCCTCCCTTCGACGGCACCACTATGCAGATAGAGGTGAGCAGGATAACGGGGCTGACCCCAAAGCAGATAGCAGACAGATCAACCGGAATCGCCCAGCAGTTGTATGA
>JARZZM010000045.1 GCA_030130125.1 Thermoproteota archaeon | reverse complement strand
GTGGGTCTGCCTAGCTTTATCCCTGGGCACCTCTGATCGACGTAAACGTAGAATTCGCCCAGTTTGTGGGAGTAGTAGGCCTCCTCACCCCTTCCATACTCAGGATTCCTGTATATCTTGAAAGGCCATATTTTACAGGCGGAGGGCTTAATTCCCAAGCTTTGAAGGTAGCATAGACCCACTCCATTATCCTCGATGAGGAATGGACAGGCCTCTCCTTCCCTCTTCCTTATGTACTGTTTCCCGGCGATGGACTCTACATACTGAGGACCGAAGGTGCGGGCTACGGATATTGCTTCATGGGGCTTCAAGGGGATGCGGAAGCGGTAGCAACATAGGCCGCAGGCGTAACATGTAAAGTCGGAGACCCGGCTCCACGGTAGGTACAGTTCGCCCACCTCCCCGGATCTCCCTTATATCCGAACGGGCTGGTTCTTAAGTGATGCCCTTCTCAACGCACACATTTGAGAAAACTCTATTTTATTTTGAATGGGATGTTAGGCGCCATGGTGGGTTTTGGGTTATGTGGTAATTATTGATGATCGTGGGAGAATGATCTTACCCGTCGAGGCGAGGCGCAGACTGGGCATCAGGAAAGGGAGCAGAGTCCTCCTGAAAGTGACCAGTGATAACTTAGCTGAGATCATAGTTTTAGACAAGCTGTATGAGGAGGTCTCCAAGATCTTCGATGAGAAGTTCAAATACTGGAAGGGAGAGGATCACGAGGCCTCCAAGATACTGAAGATGATTCTAGGTGGAGATCATCGACACAGTCACCTCGTTGCCTATCTTCGACCTCAGACCGCTTCACCCTCATTCCATTGAGTTAATAGAGGAACTCAGTGAGGACAGGAAGGTCTCTCGGCTTCTCTCTTAGAGCTAGATTTGCTCATGAAGAGCAGGAGGTTTGCCGTGGATCAGAGGATCAAGGTGTGGCACCTGTTAGGTGGTATTATAGAATGGATCCCTCGAGTCTCTCTCCCTCAGATATTGCGTTGGGGGCGTTCCTCTCATCCAAGGGACTTGACTACTTTGACTCCCTCATAGCCGCCCAATGCCTAGTTAGGGGGGCTAAGCCCGTCACAACTGATCAGGGGATCATCGAGGTTATCGAGAAGAGGGAGGAATTGCTAGGCGAGTTCGAGGAGTTATCTCACTGATTGCTGAGGCTAAGTGATAGGTATTAAGGGGGAAAGCCGATCAGGAGAGACCGATGGACCATTAGGCTACGAGGAGAATTGGGTGTTACGGTAGGCAGATATAACAGCAAGTTCGATCAAGGGGGGATCCCCCTCAGCAGTCCCATGGAGCGATACCCCCTAGCGTACGAGGACATCGCTTTGACCTCTACCTCCTCCAAGCTCACTGCATTGAAGGATCTGGCCAACTCCAAGGCTAGATCGGCGTTCAAGACCAGAGGGATATTCAAGTCAGCCGCCAACCTCCTCACCGCGTAGTCCACCTGAGGCGCGTACCCAGTAGCGATGACCATGTCAGCTTTCCCCTCCTTCAGCAGTTCCATCGCCTCCTCCTCGCCAACTTCCGACAACCACCAGACGTCCAGCGTGGATGCCAGAGCATCCGCAGCCGCCTCCATCTTCCCGCGCTCCTCCCCAACGCCTTCGTATCCCACTACCACTCCCCTCTCCGGTATCCTGTTCGGGCTCACGGCCAGCCAAGACTTAAGGAGAGCAGCCTCGTAAGCCCTGTCCATTGAAGCGACTTCCCCCGTTGACCTCATTTCAACCCCCAGATAGGGATAGGCTCCTCTCAGCTGTGACCACGAGAACTGCGGTGACTTCACTGCGTAGTGTCGCATCACGGGCTCGTAGAATTCATCAACCCCCAGAGATCCCTCAAATACTACTTTTGCAGCTGCTCTGGCTAGGTTGACGCCCGAGGCCTTGCTAGAGAAGGGCATCGATCTCGATGCCCTCAGGTTCAGTTCCAGTACGTAAACACCGCTACCGTTTATCACGAACTGTAGGTTAAAGGGCCCCCTTATCTGGAGGGCCCTTACCAGCTTCAGGGCCGCCTCCTTCATTTCGCTCACCGGCAGACCGCGGGCCGGTAGTACCATGGTGGAATCGCCAGAATGAATACCAGCAGGCTCGATATGCCTTATTACCACCCCAACCACGCTCTCTCCGTCGGCAACACCATCTATCTCGGCCTCTGGTCCTCTCAAGAACTTCGACACCACCACGCTCTTTCCAGTGGAGAGGGCTGAGCGAACTGCCTGCCTCAGAGATCCCTCGTCCCGAGCTAGTGACATGGAGGTGCCACTCAAGACGTGTGACGGCCTCACCATTACCGGGTAGCCGTGCTCCATTGCGAAATCCAGCGCCTCCCCCACCGAGTTCACCTCCTTCCATGGAGGCTGTCTCAATCCGAGCTCATCCAAGAGTTGGGAGAACCTGTCCCTGCTCTCGGCCACCTCTACACTACTCCCGCTCGTCCCCAGCACCTGAACCCCTCTGGATTCTAGGGGCTCAGCTAGGTCATTGGCCACCTGCCCTCCGAGGAAGGTGACGACCTTGACGGGAGACTCGAACTCATATATGTCGAGCATTCTTTCTAGGGTGAGCTCCTCGAAGTAGAGCCTGTCCACCACATCCCAGTCCGTGGATACCGTCTCCGGGTTGTAGTTCACTATTGCCACGGTGTCTACGTACTCCTTCGCGGCTCTGGCGAACTCCACCACACCCCAGTCGAACTCCACGGAGACACCTATCCTGAAGACCCCTGCCCCTATCACCAGCACATTAGCTCCGGGCCTCACGTCGTGGGTCTGACCCCCGTAAGTGGCATACAGGTAGTTGGTGATGGAGGGCCACTCGGCTGCCAGCGTATCTATCTGCTTGAATACTGGAGATATTCTCAGCGACTTCCTGAGTCTCCTGACCTGATCCTCGCTCATCCCCAGCCTCCCAGCTATCTGAGCGTCGGAGAAGCCGTACCTCTTCGCCGCATATAGAGAAGAAGGACTCGGATCCAGCCTAGAGTAGATCCTGACGGCCTTCTCCAACTCCTTGATGAACCATACATCCACGCCACTGGCCTCGGCTACCTCCTCAGCACTCGCTCCTCCAGCCAGAGCTATTGAGGCCCATGCCGGCCAGTAGGGCCTCCTCTCCCTCAGGGCCTTCAGGGCTTCTGAGGGATCCCCTTCCATTGGCAGCCCGTCGAACCTCCCCAGCATCCTCAGGCCCTTCTGCATAGCCTCCGCCAAGTTCCTGCCGATGGCCATGACCTCCCCTATGCTCTTCATCTCGCTTCCTATGCTCTCCTCCACCCCTTCGAACTTCTCCAGATCCCATCTCGGGATCTTCACGACTACGTAGTCGAGGCTGGGCTCGAAGCAGGAGCAAGTCACCCCGGTCACCCTGTTCAGTACCTCATCGAGCCTGTAGCCCAGAGCCAGCTTGGCCGCCACATAGGCTAGTGGGTAACCCGTGGCCTTGCTAGCCAAGGCTGATGATCTGGACATCCTCGGGTTCATCTCTATGGCGTAGTACCCATCTCCTAACGCGAATTGAACGTTACCCTCGCCCACCAACCCCACGGCCTCGGCTACCCTCAGGGATGCGCTCCTCAGCATCTGATACTCTTGGTTGGTGAGGGTCTGGCAGGGCGCCACCACGACGGATTCGCCGGTGTGCACGCCCATTGGATCGGCATTCTCCAAGCAGGCTGGAGCGATCGCGTTGCCGTAAGTATCCCTCACCACCTCGAACTCTATCTCCTTCCATCCTCCCAGGTACTTCTCCACGAGGGCGCTCCCTATGGAGCTCGCCTTCAAAGCCCTCAGGATGAGGGCCCTCATCTCCTCCCTGCTCCAAGCTATGAAGGAACCCCTCCCGCCCAAGTTGTAGGAGACCCTCACCATTACCGGGTAGCCTATCGAGTCTGCCGCCTCCACCGCCTCCTCTACCGATGAGACATGTCTGCTAGGGGGCATGGGCACTCCGTTCCTCTCCAGGGCCTCCTTGAACTTCTCCCTGTTCAATGCCCTGTCTATGGCCCCGGGCTGGGTCCCGAGTACCCTCACCCCATACCTGTCCAAGGCGCCGGAGCGCCACAGCCTGATCCCGGCATCCAAGGCCGTCTGGCCACCGAACCCGAGCATTATCCCGTCAGGTCTCTCCGCCTCTATGACCCTCTCCAAGAACTCCTCCTTTATGGGGAGGAGGTATACCCTGTCGGCCATATCTCCGGTCTGTATCGTCGCCACATTCGGGTTCACCAAAACGACCTCTATACCCTCCTCCTTCAACGCCTTAATCGCTTGGCTACCGCTGTAGTCGAATTCGGCTGCCTCCGCTATCTTTATAGCGCCCGAGCCGATAAGTAGGACCTTCCTCACAGATTCCATCTTCCCTCCCTCATCGCCTCGGCGAACAGATCGAACACCCAAGAGGTGTCCATAGGCCCCGGTGACGATTCGGGATGGAACTGGGTGGTGGCTATGGGGAGCTCCTCGTGGTACGCCCCCTCTAGGGTGGAGTCATCGGGATTGATGAACCACTCCCTGAGGTTAGCTTCCCTCAGACTCTCCCTCCTTACTGTGTACCCGTGATTCTGGCTGGTGACATAGCACCTCCCGGTCCTGAGATCTCTGACGGGCTTGTTCTGGCCCCTGTGCCCATACCTCATCTTGTAGGTCTCAGCTCCCAAGCCAAGGGATATGAGCTGATGCCCGAGGCATATACCGAGAGTGACTAGCCCGTCAGAGGCCAGTTCCACGGCCATCTCCCCCTGAGACTTGAGCAGTTCAGGGTTTCCCGGTCCATTACCGAGCAGGAGGGCGTCAGGCTCCGTCTCCCACACATCGTCAGCGCTGGAGCGACAGGGCAGCCTGACTACTCCCAACCCCCTACTCAACAGTTCCCTCACTATCCCGAGCTTCAGTCCACAGTCGATGACTGCGACCAGAGGTCTAGAATCGCTCTGGTGTATTGCCTCCCTTGGGGAGACCTCGTCAACCAAGTCCAGTTCGTCATACGAAGGAGCTTCCTCCAGCGCCTTCCACAGCGAGTTCAGATCTTCTTCCGAGTCCCAAATCCCTATTGCTCCCTTCATTACCCCTCTTTCCCTCAGTTCCTTGGTGAGGGCTCTCGTGTCGACCCACTCCATTATAGGCACATCGTATTTATCGAACCACTCCTGCAGCGATAATTTAGATGATCTGTGAGGGGCATCTGTAAGCTCGTGGATTACGAGAGAGGTCACCTGAACTCCGTCGGACTCCAGCAGGTCCGTATGTACGCCGTAGTTTCCTATCAGCGGGTTCGTCATCACCAGAATCTGTCCCTTGTAGCTGGGATCGCTCAGGGACTCGGGGTACCCGACCATCCCGGTGGTGAATACGACCTCACCGAACGCGAATACTGGGACCGCTCCTGCTGCAACCGCGATAAACGGATCCGTTCTCGAGGATTAAGGTGGCCGGCTTGCATCCGTCAGTGCCGAAGGTACATGCGGACCCTCGCCTCCTCGCAATAACTATATAAAAAACTAACTCTACATGCACGAGAGAGCGAGCTCTGTCCAAGGTAGGGAGCGACGACATCCGGCAAGATTCCTCCGATTCCTTTAGATCCCCATTAAAACTTCGCTTTTTGCCCTTAAATCACTCAAAGAGATACAGAGGGCACTCCTATGATAAATTTTTATTCTCCGAATTTATAGGTAATTCGGTGAGATTAGCTATGTCGGATATTGTGCTAAAAGTCGAAGAAGGGAGAGATCTAATACTACCAAAGAGATCAGGAGGGCGTTGGGAATAAGGGAAGGGGGCGTGGTTAGAGCCAAGATAGAGGAGGGAAAGCTGATAGTGGAGCCAGTTCCCGCCTTGGAGGACATGATAAGGAATCCGGTGATCAGGATCACCCCCGAGGAGGCTGAGAGATTGAGCGAGGAGGATCAGAGGGGGAAGGGTATCTATGGATGACTCCTGCTGGACACCACTTACTGATTCCCATATTTGGAATCGCTATTGAACTAGAGCACTTCGACAAGTTCCCA
Organism: Thermoproteota archaeon; assembly: GCA_030130125.1. NCBI lineage: Archaea > Thermoproteati > Thermoproteota > Thermoproteota archaeon. Next base: position 6,324 of record JARZZM010000045.1, on the reverse strand, counting down.
CGGGTTCTTGAAGCTTACAGGGTCCTTTACAATCCTATTTCCTGATCGAGTAAGTAGATATCCCTCAAACTCATGAAAAGATATCCGGAGATGAGGAAGGAGTTAGCGAGGGCCTTCATATCCGGACTGAAGGCGCTGTCCTCTGAGAACAGGGTCTCCCAAGTCGAATTGACCGATCTGGAGGTGGAGAGGGTCGCGAATCTCTTGATGGACGCCGGGATGGGGGACTACTTCGATAGGATGATATACGCCACCGCCGCTGTGAGGGGATACCGACTCCTCACCGAGGATGATGTGCTGTCAAGCTAGAGCTGGAATTGAGACCCAAAAAAGTGCTCAGCTGGTCTCAGCTCCTCCGTCGGCTGTAGTTACTTCTAGTTCCGAAGGTTGGAGAAAAAGATTAGGAGAGAAGGGCTACCAAGACATCCACGAGCCCTAGTCCGAGGAGGACGGTCAGTACAGCGGTGATGGTAAGCACATAGACCTCGAGGTCGGGTTCCTCCTCCCTGACGTCAACCTCCGGTGGATCGGCGAAGAACAGGTATCTTATCACCTGCGCGTAGTAACCCACGGAGATACCGCTGTTCACTATGCCGAGAAAGGCCAGCCACGGGGCCACGTTCATCACCGAGTAGAAGATATACATGAACTTGCTCCAGAACCCTATGAGGGGGGGCATCCCCATCAGACTGAGTACCAGCACGGTCATGAAAGTCCCTGAGAGGGGCAGCTTCCTCCCGACGCCGCTAAGACCCTCCAGCGTCAGGTCGAATCCCTTCCTAGCGAAGTAGGCTAGGCCAACGAATATGCCCACCTTGGCCAAGACGTAGGTGGTGACATGCAGCCCTATGCCCTCCAGCGCCAGCGCCTGGGAGTCGGAGTATGCCAAGGCGGCGAAGGCTATGAGGAAGTATCCTGCCTGCGCTATGCTGGAATAGGCCATCATCCTCTGCACGTTCTTCTGGACCAGCGCAGCCAAGTTGCCGTAGAACATGGTTATTATGGAGAGAAAGGCCATTATCAGGAACCAGTCATCGGCAACGGCGGGTATGAGGGGCTGGAGGACCCTCAGGAATGCTCCTATGCTTATCAGCTTGATCACGCCCGCCACGAAGGACACTATTATAGGATGAGCCCCGCCGTAGACATCGGGCAGCCAGCCGTGGAACGGGACGACGCCCAGCTTGAACCCGAAGGCGGCGACGAGCATCAGTACGCCTAAGAGGAGGGTCGTCTTCAGGCCTATGGGTACGCTGTTCAACACCTGGAATGTGCTGGTCTTCACTATCCCCAGAACTAGGGCTATGCCGAATATGAGGAGGGATGAGGAGGCGACGCCCATCAGCGCGTACTTCGCAGTCGCCTCCAAGGAGTCCTCGTCCTTCTTTATGCCCACCAACACGTATGAGGCGACCGCCACTAGGGCCCATGCAGCGACAAGTACTGAAGCATCATTCACGTACAGCACAAAGTACACTCCCAAGAGAGCCAAGAGGAGGAGAGAGTAGAGGCTCGGTGAGGTGCTCCACTCCTTCACTTGGACCAGGGAGGCGAAGGTGACGAGGAGCGCTCCCACCGTTGCTATCAGCGCCAAATATGTGGCGAGCGGATCTACCCTTATGGTCCCATCGAAGAGGGTACCGCTCTTCCCTATCAGGAGTCCAACTAGCACTGCAGCTAGGGCTGTGGCTATGAGGGCTAGGTAAGGGCTCACCTTGGTGCCCTTGAGGTAGTCGAGCGTGGGTACCACCAAGCCTATGCCACCGAGCAGGACCATCAGTGACCAGACCACCATTTCCATATCTCATCCCACCCATAGCAGGAGGAACAACACCACGAGCAGTCCTATGAAGAAGGCCACGAGGTACTGGTTCACCAGACCGGTCTGGAGCCTTCTCACGTAGGATCCGAAGGCCTTGAACATCCTCACTATCCTGTCGTGGTAGGTCTCGTCCACCACCTCGGTCTCGAAGTACTTGAACCCTAGCACGCTCAGCCTGTCCGTCAGCCAAGGTATGAAGCGATGATAGAAGCCGTCCACTATCAGGGAGTCGAAGTACTTGAAGATCGTGCGGGAGAGCCAAGCGAATCCTCCAACGATCACTATGTAGTAGATGGAGTTGATGTACCACCTGTCGTAGAGGAAATCGTGTATTACCTTCCCCGCAGGGTTCTCCCTGAGGGAGCGCACGGTCACCCTGCCGCTGGAGGTCATGTACAGCCCTATAGCTACTAACATACCTCCGAATACCATGGTGAGCGAGGTCGCAAGCAGCCCTATGTCCAAGTGTACGTGCGGGTGGAACTCCTCGTGTATCCCCAGCACATTACTCACCATGGCTCCGAGTATCTTGGGACCGTAGACAGGCCAGGAAAGACCTACTATGAACGATACGAGAGCTAGAGCTAGGTAGGGGATGAGCATTAGTGGATGGGCCTCGTGCAGGTGGTGGTGCTCCTCGGCGTGCTTCACATTCTCGGACATCTCGTAGAGGAAGGTCCTTATCACCATCCTAGTGGAGTAGAAGGCCGTTAGGCCAGCGGTCACGACTCCGAACAGGTAGGCTAGGAAGACTCCCGATTCTTTCGCCACCTCTATTATGGTGTCCTTTGTCCAGAAGCCCATGAAGGGCGGCACTCCCATCAGGCTCAGAGCTGCCAAGCTCATGGCCAAGAAGGACCACTTCATGGCCTTCCAGAGGCCTCCCATGTCGTCTATGAACCTAGAGTGCACCACATGTATCACGGCTCCTGCTACGAGGAAGAGGGAGGCCTTGAATATCGCGTGGCTCATCAAGTGAGAGAAGCCCGCAAGAAAACCCAGCGGGAACTCGGCGATGAGTCCAGCCGCACCCAAGGCTAGGAACATATATCCCAGCTGGGAGGCGGTGGAGAAAGCGAGTATGAGCTTGAGCTCCCTCGAGACGAGGGCTTGGGTCGCCATGAAGAAGGCCGTGAACCCGCCTATTAGCGCTACAGCCGTGAAGAACGCATGCACCTGAGGCTCAGCTGCGGGTATCTCGTGAGCGGCGAGCACGAATATAGGGGAGAACCTGAGCAGGAAGTAGACTCCCGCCTTGACCATGGTGGCGGCGTGTATCAGGGCGCTGACCGACGTGGGGCCGGTCATTGCCGTGACGAGCCACTCGTGGAACGGGAACTGCGCCGACTTGGCGAACGCGCCCAATGAGAATATCAGGAGAAACGGGAAGAGCAGTCCAGCGTGGGCGAGTGGACCAGCCCACTCCCCGACCATGTGGGCTATCTCCGGTATGGAGAACGTGTGAGTGAAGTAGTAGATGGCGCCTATGCCGGCAATAAATCCCACATCGCCCAGCCTAGTGAAGACTATTGCTCTCAGGCCGCTATGGCTGGGTGGGAACCACATAGGCACGCCTAAAGCCTTCCTCCCTATGTCACCGACACACTTCTCGTCCTCATCGGTGTACCAGTGACCTATGAGCGCATACGAGGCCAGTCCGGTGCCCTCCCATCCCAAGAACATTAGGATCAGGTTGTCAGCCAGCACAAGGAGGAGCATGCTTCCCACGAAGAAGTCGAAGAAGAACCAGTACCTAGTGAGGCCTGGGTCTCCTTCCATGTACTTCAGGCTGTAAACTGCGATGAGGAAGCTCAGCCACGCCACTATTAACGCCATCACCGCGGCTAGGGAATCCACATACACGCCGAAGGTAACGCCAAGTGACTTGATCCACGGGTAGGAGATATGGATGGCCTCCTCTGAGGCTAGAGCTTCCTGCAAGGTGAGGGTGGAGGCCACCGCAGCGCCGAAGATCGCTAGCACGGCGATTACATCCCTCACCTTGCCCGCCCTGTTCAGCAGCAGCGCCAAGATCGCCCCGATGTAGGGGATCTGCCAGGTCAGAAACGCGTACTCCATCCTAGTTCACCCTAGCAGACCAGCCAGGGCCTTCACCATGGGATCGATGAGTAGCTGAGGCACGAGGAAAAGTATGAGACCAACGGCGGCTATGACTATCATAGGTATGAGCAGGTTACCTCCGGCCTCCTGAGCGTGTTCGGCGGCCTCAGATGGTTTGCCGAAGAATATCCTCCTCATGGTGATGAAGGAGTATGCGGTGGAGAGCCCTATACCTATCAGCAGGAAGATTGTAACGGGGGCGAACTGGTTCATCTTCACGGCGAAGTTGGCCACTCCGGCGAGTATGAGAACCTCGCTCCACAGGCCTAGGGACGGTGGCACTCCCGTTATGTGCATGAACCCTATGAGGGCCAGCGAGGCTGTGAGAGGCATCTTGGGAGCGAGCCCGCCCATCTTGCTCAGGCTCCTGAGACCGTGAAGTTGAGTTATCAGGACTCCTGCAGTGGCGAATAGCAGGGCCTTGCCCACGGCGTGGGCGGCGTAGTGGAGTATGGCGCCAGCCATACCCAAGGCGGTAACGCTGGCTATTCCCATCAGCAAATATCCCATCTGAGAGACGCTGGAGTAGGCGAGGAACCTCTTGAAGTCATCCTGAGCTAGAGCCATCAGACCACCGTATATTATGGTCAGGAGAGCCAGCCCGAGCATGTATGGAGCCAAGGCTTGGAAGTCAGCTGGGAAGAGGACGTATGCTATCCTTATCATGGCGTATGCGGCTATGCCTATCAGATTCGGGGACAAGAGGGCCGACACCGGTGTGGGGGCCTCAGCGTGCGCGTAGGGCAGCCATATGTGAACACCGAACACGGCCATCTTCACGAAGAGCCCTATCAGTATGGCTATGAACACGGGGAACCTGATCGCCTCTGGCAACGCGTTGCCCAGTCCTAGGTTGGCGACTGTCTTTATGGGGTTGAAGTAGTCGAAGGTCCCGACGTTGAGGCCCAGTATAAGTGTACCTACCAAGAACGCTAGAGCCCCTACGTGGGTCCAGATCAAGTAGAGGAGCGCTATCCTCTCCCTCTTCCCATACCCATAGAAGGCTATCAGGAGGAAGCTCGGGAGCAGTGATATCTCCAAGAATATGTAGAACTCGATGAGGTTGGTGGAGAGCACGGTACCCATCATGGCAGCGGAGAAGAGTATGTAGAGCATGTAGTAGACGCCCCAGCCAGCTGGCTTATGGCCCTCCTCCTCCATCTCCTCGAACCTGTGGTCCATGTACTTCAGGGAGTACCAAGAGATCATGGAGGTCACTAGGCCTATGGAGATGGCAAGCGGGGCGCTTATAGAGTCCAGAAGCATTGTGAAGTTACCTAGGGTGGGGTGCGCGAAGAACACGGGGTCTAGCACGGGCTTACTGAGACCGCTGACGTAGCTGAGCCACGAGACAACAGCTAGGGGTATCAGCAGTAGTACGGTAGATATGGTGGCAAACGCCTTCTTTCCCAAGTCTAGGAACGGGAATATCAGGGATATCACCATCGGCACGACCACTGACAGGAACATGTAGGGGGTTTCCAGTATCATATTCTCACCCTCTGAACTTCTTCAGCTCGTAAACATCGAGGGCCCTCCTCATCCTGAACATCATTATCGCTATGGAGACTATGACGCCGACCTCCGCGGCCGACAGGGAGATGGCTATCACCACGATAGCTCCCCCTACTGGCCCGTAGCCGGCGTCCAGCGACGCCAGGGAGAGGAAGGCCAGGAGAGCGGCATTAAAAATAATCTCAGCTGAGAGGAGCATCCTGATCATGTTTCTCCTCGTTAGGAGACCGTATATCCCGATGGCAAAGAGTATCGAGGAGATAAACAGGTACCATGAGGCCTCCATTATTCACACCTCCCTTCTGGCGAGGGTTATGGCCTCTATCAGCGTGGTCACCAGCGCTATCGCTGCCACTATCAGGGCGAACCAGTACTTGGTAACGAGGAGGGCAGTCAGGTCCCTGTAGTTCAGGAAGAAGGAGGGCTCTATGCTGAACACGGAGAAGATCTTCATCATTATGAGCGCGAGCACTCCAGCTGCTATCACCGCGAGGGCCTTCACCGGAGGCTCGACTACTGGCGCCTCCTTCAGCATCACCACTGAGAAGAGGATGAAAGTCACGGCTGCTCCGACGTACACGGAAAGGTGGAACAGGGCTATTATCGGGAAGCCGAGCAGGGTGAAGAGGATAGAGTTGCCCACTCCCAAGACGGAGAGGAAGAACGCTGAGTACACGATGGATTTATGGTGAACTATGAGCACCGCCGCTATTACGGACATGAGAGAGGAGAGGAGGAACACCACTGAAAGGGGATCACTCAACAGGCTCATACCTTCTCCCCCTCTTCTCATCCAGAACGGCCCCCCCCTTTCTGGGATCCTTGTCGTCCTGGGGCTTGGGTGTTCCCTCCCTGCACTTCCCGGG
>JARZZM010000044.1 GCA_030130125.1 Thermoproteota archaeon | reverse complement strand
CACTTCACCGTAACCCTGATCACCATCACACCCGGCTACTCCAATGATGTCTACCTCAGGGCCCTGTTCGAACCCCCTGCCGTCTCGGTAGTCTTCTCCGACAATCCTTTGAACCCCACGGGAGACATTGACTCAGACATGGAGGTGAGGACCTCTATTTACACGCCACCTGGCGTGTACACGATCACGGTTAGGGGAAGGGATCCGATTACGGATCAGAACGTTTACGTCGACGTGACCTTGGAGGTCCTGCCGCCTTACGAGCCTGAGTTCGAGCTTTCCATATCTCCAAGCTCGCTCACGGTGAGGAGGGGGGAGAAGGCCGTCTTTACGGTCAAGGCAGCCCCCTTCTACGGTTTCAATCACCCCATATACCTCTCCTTGATATGCCCGGCCTGCGCCAGTCACACCTTCGACCCGAACCCCATGTGCCCTAGCCCGACATCCTGCGGCTGCCCAGCCATCCCCTGCTACACCTACACATCCACCCTGACCATAGACACATCGGGAATGAGTCCGGGGAACTACAGCATCGTCGTCGAGGGTTGCTACGATGGCTACTGCGACAGGGCTTACGCAACGCTCACCGTCGGGGGAGTGAGCGAGGAGGAGGTCAATCTCATCGTGTATCCCGTGACGGTGAAAGTAAAGCCGGATGAGACGTTCCACATCAGAGTAACGGTGGGGATAACCGGAGGGGAGACGACGGAACCCCTGACCCTGAGGGTCGTCCCGCCCCCGGGGTGGTACGTGAGCCGCTATCCCAGCAGACTGTCTAAGACCAGCCACCTCGACCTCTGGGTCACCGTCCCAAAGGGAACCAGCCCGGGTACCTATGGGATGAGCGTTGAGCTGTACAGGGAGGAGGAGTTCCTCAAGAGCAGGCAGGTGATGATACTCGTCGAGAGAACCGTGGGCGAGATAACGATTGACGTGAGGCCGAGCCACGTGGTTCTTACAGAGGACAATCCTGAGTCAGAGCTCGTCGTGATTCTCAACTCACCTGACGTGAATGAGGCGATCCTGACGCTGGTAGGATTACCATCCGGCATTTCATATTCCTTACCAGCCAAACTGAGGGTTGGGGAGCTGGGATCAATTAACCTCACTTTAAAGGATGCCCCGCCCGGGGAGTACACGGCCACCCTGATAGCAAAGGCTGAAGACTGCGGCTGCGTTAACACCACGGATATAGTGGTAGAGGTGAAGGGACCGCCCATCCAGACCGCTCAGGCCCAAGCCCCAGCCACGCGGACCCAGACGATCCAGCAGCCCAAGACAGTCACCGTAACCCGGACCGTGAGCTCCGTGAGGACCGTGACGGTGGAGAAGCCCCAGCTAGATCCCACAGTTCTGGGATTGGGAATAGTGGGTGCAGCTGCAATAATTTCGGCCGTCTACCTCCTTAGAAGGAGGCCCGTACCTACTCCTGCTCCTGTGGGGGCCACATGATCTGCTCACCTAACTCTTTTTATATCGAACGCAGTTAGACGAGAGACGTAGCACCCTTAGTTTTACGACTATACAAGTTTCACGCCCGCTATATTCGATTTTCGGATAATATGCGACGATAAAAGGAACGTATAAATATTTCACAGGACCACTTGGTCCGAATCCGGTGAAAGGAATGGGGGCGTCCGATCCGAGCTGGTTCTTCCCCGAACTGGGCGTTCCGAGGTTTTTCAGGAGGCCTCCGACTCACGAGCTCATACTGACCGATACCACGCTGAGGGATGGGCAGCAGGGGAGCAGGCCCTTCACTGTGGAGGAAGCGATGGCCATCTACGAGGTGCTCGTTGAGCTAGATAATGGGGGTGGCGTTGTTAGGGACATTGAGCTCTTTCCCTACACCAAAAAGGACAGAGAGGTCATAAGGAGGATAAAGGACTATGCCACCTATCCCAGACCCATAGGGTGGGTCAGGGCCAGGCTGGAGGATCTTAGACTGGTCAAGGAGGCTGGTTTGGACGAGACGATAGTCCTCACCTCTGTATCCGACTACCACATCACCTACAAGCTGGGGATGGACAGGGAGACGGCCAAGGCCAAGTACCTGAGGGCGGTGGAGGAGGGGCTGAAGATGGGCCTGAAGCTCAAGGTGGCGATGGAGGACATAACGAGGTGTGATGTGTACGGGTTCCTCCTCCCCTTCTTGGATGAGGTGCTGAGGCTGGCTGAGAGGTACGGTACGGAGGTGAGGTTCAAGCTGTCCGACACCCTAGGCATGGGGCTGCCGTTCGTTGAAGCTCCGCTCCCCAGGAGTATACCGAGGCTGATAAGGCTTCTGCTGGACGATCTCGGGTTGAAGAGCACCCAACTGGAGTTCCACGGGCACAACGATTTCCACTTGGTCGTGGCCAACCACCTCGCCGCCTGGGTGTACGGGGCCTCCCTGTCCAACTGCACCCTCCTCGGCATAGGGGAGAGGGCGGGTAACTGCCCTCTTGAGGCCATGGCCCTCTTCCACGCCCAGCTGGTGAAGGGGTCGCCCCTCAACCTGAAAGCGCTGAGGGAGGCGAGGGACCTCTTCCTGAGGATGGGTTTCCATGTGCCGGTCTTCTACCCCATATTAGGGGAGAACGCGTTCAGGACCAAGGCGGGGATACACATCGACGGTCTGCTCAAGAATCCTGCCATTTACCTGCCATTCGATCCCGAGGAGGTGCTCGGAATACCCTACGATGTGGAGATCACGCCATACTCTGGAAGAGCTGGTCTGATATACTGGCTCGTGAAGAAGGCTGGGGTCAAGGACTGGATGTCCCTGAAGGGAGATCCTCGTTTGGACATGGCTTATAGAGAGGTCCTGAATTCCTTTGAAGGTGGGAGGACCGAGCCTCTGAGTGATGAGGAGGTGCTGGGGATCCTGAGAAGATATGTACCTGAGCTGGTGGAGGGGATCGAGGTTTGGGAGGGACGATGACCGAGAAGATACTCTCCTCGAAGCTGGGAAGGGATGTGGAGGCTGGCGAGCACGTGATAGTTAATGTGGATCTGGTGTACGCCCACGACGGCACCGCGCCCCTCGCCATAGACGTGCTCGAGGGCCTAGGATTTGATTCTGTATCGGGGAGCGTGGTGTTCACCGTAGATCACGCGGCCCCGGCTCCGCACGCCGAGGCGGCGGCGCTGCACATTCAGATGAGGACCTTCGCTTCAAGGCACGGTATCAGGATATTCGATGTGGGGAACGGGATAAGCCACCAAGTCATCCCCGAGGCTGGGTTAGTCAGGCCCGGGATGGTGGTTCTAGGGGCCGACAGCCACACAGTGACCTTAGGAGCCTACGGGGCCTTCGCCACAGGGGTGGGGAGCACTGACGCGGCGATAGCCATGGCTAGAGGGAGGATCTGGTTGAGGGTTCCCGAGACGATGGCGATCACGGTGAAGGGGGCGCTGGAGGATGGTGTCATGGCGAAGGACGTAATTCTCGAGATAATAGGGAGATTGGGAAGCGATGGAGCGAATTACAAGGCAGTGGAGTTTCTAGGATCGGTAGTGGAGGAGATGAGCGTGGATTCAAGGGCGGTGCTCTCTAACATGAGCGTCGAGATGGGGGCCAAGGTGGGGCTGGTGCCAGCTGACGGTGTGACCCTCAGATGGTTGGGGGATAGGGGTGTCGAGGCGGAACCCCTCCAACCGGATCCCCATGCTGACTACAGGGACGAGATCGTATTCAATGCCCGGGAAATCCAGCCGAATGTGGCGCTCCCCGGAAATGTGGATAATGTTAGGCCCGTAGAGGAGGTGGAGGGAGTGGATGTCAACGAGGTGTTCATCGGCAGCTGCTCAGGAGGGAGATTCGAGGACTTCCTACAGGCTGCTAGGGTACTCAGGGGGAACAGGGTCAAGAAGGGGGTGAGGTGCATCGCGGCCCCGGCGTCTAAGGAGGTGTACGTGACCCTAATAGAGTCGGGCATCCTTGCTGAGTTGACGGGGGCTGGCTGCGTGATAGGTCCCCCCACATGTGGACCGTGCATAGGAGCCCACATGGGAGTGCTCGGTCCGGAGGAGGTGGTGGTTTCCACCTCCACCAGGAACTTCCCGGGAAGGATGGGTCACCCGTCCAGCCAGATATACCTAGCTTCCCCGCTGACGGCAGCAGCGACCGCTGTGAGGGGACAGCTTACCGATCCGAGGAGGTTGCTATCATGAGGATCAGGGGCAGGGCTTGGAGATTGGGGGATCACATCACCACGGACCACATAATCCCGGGCAGGCTCAAGTACAAGGTCAGGACCCTAGAGGAGATGAGGCAGTACGTGTTCAATGATCTCATACCCGGGTTCAGCGAGAGGGTCAGGCCCAATGACGTTATAGTGGCCGGAAGGAATTTCGGATACGGATCGAGTAGGGAGCATGCCGCTAGACTCCTTAAGCTCGTGGGAGTTGGTGCTGTCGTGGCCGAGAGCTTCGCGAGGATCTTCTACAGGAACGCGATAAACGTGGGCCTTCCCTTGGTGGAGGCGAGAGTAGAGGCGGAGGATGGTGACGAGATGGAAGTTGACTTACGAGAGGGCACCGTCAGGAACCTCTCCAAGGGAACGGAGGAGAGCTTCAAGCCGTTCCCACCGATGATAATGTCGCTGCTCGAGGAGGGCGGGATAGAGTCCTACTACAAGAGGCACGGGAAACTGCCCTGGGAGTGATAGGCTTGAGGCCCAGGATAGCGGTGATAAGGGGCGACGGCGTGGGACCCGAGGTCATCGACGCCACTCTCTCCCTACTGGAAAGGGTCATGGATGCGGAGTTCGTGGAGGTGAGGGCCGGCAAGGCCTACTTCAATGAGACCGGGCTGCCAATGGAGGAGGGCGGGATGGATAAGTTGAGGGAGAGTGACGCCCTTCTCAAGGGCCCGATTGCCACTCCCACCAAGGGGAGGAGCTATCCGAGCGTTAACCTGAGAATCAGGAGGGAGTTCGATCTATACGCAAACGTACGACCCTTCAAGAGTTATGAGGGCATATCCCTCAGGCGCATGGATCTTGTGATGGTAAGAGAGAACGTAGAGGGTTTGTACTCAGGTGAGGAGGAGCTCCGGGGGGATGTGGCTGTTACTAGGAGGGTGATAACTCGAAGAGGCGCCAGGAGGATAGCGGAGTTCGCCTTCCGACTCGCTGAGAGGGAAGGCAGGGCTAGGGTCACGGCCATCCACAAGAAAAACGTCTTGAAGGTTAGCGACGGCCTCTTCCTCGAGGAGTTCTATCACGTGGCCTCTAAGCATCCCAGCGTTGAAGCGGATGACTACATAGTGGATGCCGCTGCCTACAGGCTCGTGAAGGTCGATCGTCCCTTCGACGTGATGCTCCTCCCCAATTTATATGGGGACATACTCTCGGACGTGGCCGCCGGGGTGATCGGCAGCTTGGGACTCTGCGGCTCGGCGCAAATAGGAGATGGGTATTCCGCCTTCGAACCCATCCATGGGACCGCGGAGGACATAGCTGGTAGGGGAATAGCCAATCCCCTAGGAACGATATTGGCGGCCTCCATGATGCTCGAGTGGTTGGGATCCAAGTATGGGGAGGGAAGGCTCTGTGATATAGGGAGGAAGATGCGCGAAGCGGTGGACAGGGCCGTTAAGGATGGTGTGCTGACCCCCGATCTCGGGGGGAATGCCACAACCTTCGAGGTCGCTGAGGCCGTGCTGGAACGTATGTGAAGGTGGAGGTAAGAGTCAAAATAGGGTTCCAGATCTGCCTACTCAGAGCAGGGAAAGCACCTTCTCCACTAGCCTCTTGGCACTTTCCAGCTGCTTCCTAGCATCCTCCTCAGGGATGAGATCGTCCCAATGATCCGCCTTCACACGTACCCTATGCATCCGATCGAACTCCGTGGCTTCCTCAGGAAACCACCTGCCCATGAGGGCCAGCCTGCTCCTGTATCCCTTGGGGAGGTTCCCCTGTCTCTCTAGGGAAAGCGCGTTGAGGGCGTTCTCCACCGCGAAGTAGGAAGCGCTTGCGGATTTCTCAAAGCAACCGTGGAAGAGATCCAGCTCGGCCTGATGTAATAGCAGCCTAGACTTTTCTGCGAAACTCTGAGGGGATCTCGACCTTCTCAAGTTCATCCTCCCCCACAACCAAGGGAGCTATCTGATCCTCGGGATCCAGCTCCCTGCACGACTCTATTGCTAGCTTGATGGCCAGCTCCTGATCACCGGGCCTGACCTCCTTCAAGACGACCAAAGCGTTGTAGCCGTCGACCTCTATGGACGGGTGCCTGCTATGTAGAGGGCAACCAGCCTGTCCCCGAAGGACTTCTGAACTCCCTGAGCGAAGTATCGAGCGGCCCGGAGCCATGAATGGCTGGGTGGAAGGGTCATCCCCTCACCTAGGTCCATCCAGAGTTCATCCTCCTCCACAACCAAGGGAGCTATCTGATCCTCGGGATCCAGCTCCCTGCACGACTCTACTGCCAGCTTGATGGCCAGCTCCTGATCTCCGGGCCTGACCTCCTTCAAGACGACCAAAGCGTTGTAGCCTTCGACCTCGATGGATGGGTGCCTAGCTATGTAGAGGGCAACCAGCCTGTCCCCGAAGGACTTCTGAACTCCCTGAGCGAAGTCCACCAAGGCCTTCGCCATCTCAGGACTGCGTGGCTTGAGGGTCAGCATACAATCAGATTGGGCGGTAGGGGGTTATAAGCTATCTGACTGAAGCTTGATTCTCAGTCGAATGCTGGAGAGTTCTTACCGAAAAAGGGGAGAAGAACCCTTAAATTCCCAAGTAAGCTTTTCTCACCTCGTCCATTCCGAGGAGCTCTTGTGCCGGTCCATGGAGCACTATCCTCCCGGTCTCCAAGATGTAGGCCCTATCAGACACATCTAAGGCGGCCTTGGCGTTCTGCTCTACCAGCAGGATGGTCACCCCCTCCTCCCTGAGTTTCTTTATCGTCCCGAATATCTCTAGGACCAGCTTAGGCGCGAGTCCCATGGAGGGCTCATCCATCATGAGGACCTCTGGTCTGCTCATCAGTCCTCTAGCTATCGCGAGCATCTGTTGCTCTCCTCCGCTCATCGTTCCTGCCAGCTGGGCTCTCCTCTCCTTCAATTTGGGGAAGAGGGTGAACACCCACTCGAGCGTGTCGTGGAACTTGTCCCTAGCCCTCTTAGTGTACGCGCCCATCTCCAAGTTGTCTAGGACGGTCATCTCAGGGAAAAGCTGCCTGCCCTCGGGCACCAGAGCTAGACCCATCTCCACCCTCTTGTTGCTGGGCAGCTTGGTAATGTCCCGACAGTTAAACGTCACCTTACCACTGAAGGGCTTCAGTAGACCTGAGATCACCCTTAATGTGGTGGTCTTCCCGGCGCCGTTGCTCCCCAGCAGACTCACTATCTCTCCCTTGTCCACGGAGAGGTTAACATCCCAGAGAACTTGGAGGTCACCATATCCAGCGTTTATCTCCTGGAGTTCGAGGAGCATACAAAATCACCTCACACCTGGATCGGTTCTCCTAAGTAAGCCTCGATCACCTTCGGATCCCTTGAGACCTCCTGAGGGCTACCCTCTGCCAGTTTCGCACCCCTGTGAAGGACGAAAACCCTGTCCGAGATGCTCATCACCGCTTTCATCACATGCTCCACCATTATTATTGTGAGCCCCCTCTCATCCACCAGCTTCCTGACGAGCTTCACTACTTCCATCATCTCGGAGGGGTTGAGTCCAGCCACAAGCTCATCAAGCAGCAGGAGGTCTGGATCCGTGGACAATGCTCTCGCCAGCTCCATCAGCTTCCTCTCCACTATGTTGAGGGCCTTGGCCTCCACATCAGCCTTGTCCTTTAGCCTAACGTACTCGAGCCAGTCCATGGCTATCTCCCTAGCCTCACTTCTAGATGCAGCCTTTCTACCATACATTGCCGCTGACATGACATTTTCCAAGACTGTGAGCCTGCCGAACGGCTTCGGTATCTGAAAAGTCCTAGCTATGCCCTTCTTGACTATTAGGTGAGGTCTGAGTCCTGTGATCTCCTCTCCTCTGTAGAACACCTTACCCTCATCAGGTCTATAGTACCCCGTTATCACGTTGAATAGCGTGGTCTTTCCAGATCCGTTCGGTCCTATCAGTCCGAGGAGCTCGTTCTCCTTTAAAGTAAGACTCACTTTGTTGAGGGCCACCAAGCCACCAAACCTCTTCACCACATCCTTTACCTCAAGCACATCACTCACCTCCCTTTTTGCGACCTAACCACTTCCTCCTGACAAGCCCATAGATCCCTCCGGGTACCATGACCACCACGACCAGCAACACGACACCGTAAAGTATCAGGCTGAGACCTGCTATCATCCCTCCGAATATGGCGTTCAAGTACAGGGAGAGAGGCACCAAGATCAAGGCCCCTATTAATCCGCCGTATGGTGTTCCCGCCCCTCCGACAACGTCTATTGCGGCTATCTGCGTTGAATACTCGAGCTTCACGATTATGTCCGGCCTGATGAAGTGAATCCACTGGGCGTAGATAGTACCTCCTATGCCAGTGAGAAATGCGCTTATCGCCGCCCCTATTATCTTTGTCCTGTAAACATTTATGCCGACTCCCTCCGCCGCCTCCTCATCCTCCCTTATAGCGACCAAACCTATGCCGAACTTAGATGTCTCGAACCACTTGAGGAAGAGAAGGCCGGCGATCATCAACGCGAACATCAGGTAGTAGTAATGGGCTTGGCTTTCGAACAACATGTATTCCGGGCCACTCTTAGTGATCAGGATTCCCAGTGGACCGCCCGTTATGCCTTTGAAGTATAGCAGGAGGAGTTTGACTAATTCGGCAAATGCTATCGTACCCAGTGCGAAGAAGGGACCCCTCAACCTCAGAGAGGCTACTCCCACTAATGCACCTGCAGCTCCGGCCACCAAACCAGCAGCCCACATGCCTATCCAAGGAGATACTCCGTAATTCTCTAGAAGGATCGTGGAGGTATACGCTCCGAGAGCAATGAAAGCCGCATGCCCCAGCGAGAACTGCCCGCCATATCCTCCGATAACATCCCAGCTCATTGCCAAGAATGCCCAGAGGTACGCTTGCATGAGGATGGATACCAAGAACTCGTCAGCGAACAGGGGGAAGATAAGGGCCAAGATCAGCAGTATCGTTATCACTACCGACTTCCATGTTAACTCGAATTCCATCTCAGACCCTCCTCAAGGCCTTTCCGAAGAGTCCCTGTGGTCTCAGGAGTAGAACGGTCAAGAACACCACATAGACCAGTATTTGCCTGAAGGCATTTGAGAACACTATTGTTCCGAGACCTTCGGTGACTCCAATAATGATCCCTGCAAATATCACTCCGTATATCGTACCCAATCCAGCGAATATCACTACGACGTAGGAGGCTATATCCCACACGTATCCGGCCAGAGGTCTTATGTTCGGGTAGAACGTGGCCACAAGCACGCCTGCCATTCCAGCCAAGGCCACACCGAGACCGAAGGTCATGAGCCTTATTCTGGGGACATCTATTCCCACCACTCTAGCCCCTACGGGGTTCTGAGACACGGCCCTTATGGCCTTCCCCAACCTCACCCTCTTCAGGAATTGGTCAACAGCCACTATTGCGACTATGGAAACAGTGAAAGCTATAGCCTCGGCCACACTCGTCCTTATACCGAATACCTCTATGTAAGTGCTCTTGTAGACATTCTGGAACGATCTAGGGCTAGGAGACCAGAGTATGAGGGCTAAGCTTTCCAATATAACCGAAATACCTAATGTAGTGAGTAAGGTCGCCTCATGGCCACCAGGCTTCTCCACGACCGGTTCGATAGCTATCACATGAGTGACCATTCCTAACAGGCCAAGAAGAATGAACGCCACTATAGCAGCGATATAGGGGTCTATGCCGAAGAGGGTGACCGTCCAGAAAGCTGTGTACATACCCACCATGAGGAAATCACCGTGGGCCCAGTTTACAGCCTTCATGACGCCCCAGATCAGTGAGAGCCCTAGAGCGGTGAGCCCGTAGACACCACCTAGTATGGCATAGGATACCAACAGCTGCGTATACGCGCTAAATTCCACCATGGAGGTTCACCTCCTGAGAAAGAAGTGAAAAATGGGGAGAAATGGGGATCAGCCCCAGCCAGGCGCTGGGAACACGGCCTTCACTGGAGCGAACTCTATAGGCCAGACCACTCTGAACCTACCTTCAAGTATCTGGGCCATTGCCACGGCGGCCTCGGGGTTCTGGTGGTTGGGTACAGTTAGATCTACACCCCAAGGCATGAGCGGAAGTTCGCCAGCGGGTATCTTAATTGTCTCGAGGGCATCCCTCACGGCCTTCCTGAACGCCTTTATATCGCTCGGGTTAGCTCCCGAATCAAGAGCCTTCTGAATGGCCACGGCGAGCACGTAGGTGCCCACGTAGTTTAGGGCGGAGCTGCCGACCATGTCCCTGCCGTAAATCTTCTTGAAGTCGTCATTTATCCAGGCCCACTTGGCGAGGGCTTTGGAGTTCAAGAAGTCGGGTTGCCACTCCGTCTGGGTGTAGGCGTAGTTGGCGTCAGCTCCGAGCTGCTCTATGAACTCTACCCTAGTTTGTCCACCGGCACCGGCACCCACATAGGCCTTCGGGTACCAGTTGAGCTTCTTCATGGTTTGCACGAAGAGGACGGCGTCCTTCAAGTAAGCCACGTGGAACACTATGTCAGGGTTCTCGGCCTTGAGCTTAGCGACCATGTCGTCCATGCTTGTTATCTCCTCAGCCGGATAGCTCTCCTCGTGCACGATCTTGGCGTTCGGGAAGAATTTGTTCAGGAACTTCTTCAGTCCTTCCGTGGTGGTGACACCGAAGTCGGAGTTCTCGTATATGAGGGCCACGGACTTTACCTCCACGCCATTGGCCTTAGCGATGTCGGCCATGGCCCAGAGTGTGTCGTAAGCATACTTACTAGCGTTGGCGCAGGTCCTGAACACGTACTTCCATCCTTGGGCGGTGATCTTGTCTGATACAGACTCGGGAACGACGTAGGGTAGCCCGATCCTCTCGGCCTCAGCAGCGGACGGGTAAGTAACTGCAGAGTTATAAGCACCTATTATCGCTACTACGCTCTCCTGGGCGAGCCTCCTTAGCTCCGTAACGGCCACATCCTGCTTGGTCTGGGTATCTGCGATTACCAGCTTCATGGTGAATTTGATATTCGGATACTTACTCTGATTTATGTGAAGAGCAGCCAGCTGGATTCCCCTCAGATCCTCCTGACCAGAGAAAGCGGAACCTCCCGACAAGGGAAGCAGAATACCGACCTTGACCTCAACCTTCTTAGCAGGGGCAGTGGTGGTCTGGGTCGGCTGAGGAGTAGTGCCAGCCACCGTCTTCGTGACGGTAACGGTCTTCTCCACCATTTTAGTGGTGGTGATAGTCTTAACCTGACTTGGACCTGCGGCAAAATATCCCACCAGTAGACCCACAATCAGTAATACGATAGCCAAGATCCATGTCTTCGTATCCATTAGGGTAACACCCCCTAAGGTGTTAACCTGACGAGATTCGATAAAATATAAAGCCTCTCCTACATTAGGTCCCAGTCAGCGCTCAATATGAGCTGAAAACGGAGAAAATCGTTTTTCTTATAGGTGGATAAAGGCCTTATGTTTGGCTCAATTTACCTTATATAAGTTTTTAATTGAATAAAATTTACTAGAGAAATTACGTCGTAAAAAAGTCAATAAATAAGTCCGAGATTCGTATCGACAAAGAGCGATAAAAAGTAAAAAATTGTTAGTGTTAAGCTGACGAAAATCATTCTCTCTCTATAACCGTGAGCGCTTCGTCGATGGCCTCTATCGCGCGGTCTACCTGCTCCTTAGTGATCACGAGTGGCGGATTTATCCTAATTCTGGAACCAGTCCATCCCGGCGGGCCTATTATAACACCTCTCTTCCTGAGTTCTATTCTGAACTTGGCCGCCTCTTCCACTGCTGGTTCCTTCGTTTCCCTGTCCTTAACGAGTTCCAAGCCGATGAGCAATCCCTTGCCGTCCACTTCCCCTATCAACTCGTGTTTGTCCATGAGCTCCCTGAGCCTTTTTAACATGTATTCCCCGTTCTTAGCCGACTTCTCCACCAAGTTCTCCTCCTCTATGACCTCTATGGCTGCGAGGGCCGCTGCCATAGCGAGCGGATTGCCCCCATAGGTGGAGTAATGGTCCAGAGGCTTGAAGGCCGTACCCACCTCCTCACTAGCTATAGCTGCGGAAACCGGGAAACCTCCCCCGAGAGCCTTGGCCATGGTCATTATGTCGGGTTCCACCCCGAAGTGCTCTATAGCGAAGAGCTTCCCGGTCCTACCGAAGCCGGTGATCACCTCGTCCGCGATGAAGAGGATGTCGTACTGATCGAGGATGTTCTTGATTATCCTGAAGTAGTCGGGCGGGGGAACTATGTTCCCGGCTGTACCCTGAATGGGCTCCGCTATGAAGGCCGCTACTTCCTCAGGAGCAGCGTATTTCAAGGCATCGTCGAGCATCCTAGCGCACTGAAGGTTGCAGCTCGGATACTCCAAGCCGAGGGGACACCTGTAGCAGTAGTAGTTGGGGAGATGCATCACCCCATAAGGGAAGGGACCCATGCCCTTCTTGTACTTCGAGAAACCCGTCAGGGTCCTCGGCATGTGGGTCCTGCCATGGAAGGCACCCCACAGAGCTATAATTCCAGGCCTTCCGGTGGCCCTCTTGGCGAGGAGGGTGGCCGTCTCAACCGCTTCGGCCCCCGAATTCACGAAAAAGCTCCTCTTGAGCTTTGGAGGGGTTATCTCAGCAAGCTTCTTGGCGAGGAGGGCTTGGGGCTCGTTATAAAAGTCAGTCGCTACCACGAAAACCTTCTCAAGCTGTTCCTTAACCGCCTGAATTATCTTGGGATGAGAGTAGCCCTGAGAGGCGACCGCATGCATGGCATGGAGATCTATGTACTCCCTCCCATCCATATCTCTGAGAATTGCCCCCTTACCTGACTCTATGACCACTGGATCGTCCTTCCACCACCTAGCCACGTTGGTCATCATATACTGGTCGGAAAATCGGATCACATCCTCTCTAGAGAGTCTACCCATGAGAATCACTTGAGCCTAGCGGCCGATCGATAAAATAAAGCCTTAACCCATGATCTCATTTTTCCAAGAGTAGTTTCCATAGGAACCTACATTTCTGACGCTGGTTCAATAAAGCTCAATTATGAAGAGATTGATCGGCAAGCCAACGTTCAGTGGACTCGCTGATCGCGGTGCTCCACAAAAATGGGTGATGAGGAGGGTCAACCCCTGCCGTAGATGCCCATGATCTGGGATTGGGCCAGCACATGACCCTTCATGGCCTCGATGACATCCCTCTTCCTCGCACCTGGGGGGAGGTCCAAGGTGGAGTCAAGGGCGTACAGCTTGAAGAAGTACCTGTGGGGCTTCCCGGGTGGAGGACAGGGTCCACCGTAACCTACTCTCCTGAAATCGTTGATCCCCTGCATGCCGAGCTCCGTTTCCTTCTGTTTGGGGACACCCTCTGGTAGCGAGGTCATCTTGCCAGGTATGTTGTACATGACCCAGTGGGTGAACGTGCCAATCGGGGCGTCGGGATCCTCCACTATCAACACGTAGCTCACGACACCCTCGGGCTGACCCTCCCAGCTCAGGGGCGGAGATATGTCCTCCCCATCGCAGGTGTATTTGATGGGGATCCTTTCGCCATTCGCGAACACGGACTTCAAGGTGAAGGACAAACTCCCACCTCCACCAGCACTTGAAGTGGTCTCGGGAAATTTCTGAGGGCTTAAGGATGTTCCTAGAAGGAGAAGGATAGCACCCAAGATGATCAGCACCGCAACGACTATCAGAATCGCCCTCATCACTCTTTATCAGTGGATCTACGAGAAAAAGTTTCCCCATGGGATTTCAGGAGGGAGATGGCCCACTCCTTCAGCTCGGAGTAATCCCTCACCCACCTAGGTATCTTCCCCTGACGCCTCATCCTTCCCAGTTCCCTACCCAGATCGTCTTCAGTGACCTTGAGGATCTCAGCAGCCTCTTTGAACCCTTCCGTGGAGGCTATCGCCCTGAGCACATTCAAGTCCACGGATTCCAGTTCAGGGGGATTGATCACCGCGGGTAGTACTTCCATGATCCCCCTCCTTATCTCTTCCCTTATGATGGATCTCAACTCCTCTGGGTCGGACAAGAAGAGGTCTTCAAGCACTATCACCTCTATCTCCAGCTCCTTTGCTAGAATCTCAGCTGAAGGATCTGCGAATCCCCTACAGACGACTAAGGGCTTCGCATTTACCAAGAGGGAGTTTACATAAGCTTGCCTCACCCCTCCAACGTCCAGCCTGCCGCTCTTGACCTCCACCGCGTAAAGTTCACCTTCTTTTGAGGCCATGATGTCCACATCGCTTATCTCGAAGCCTCCCCTCCTGATCGGGATCCTCTCCCCAACGATCTCGAAACCCATCGATCTCAGGATCGCCTTAGCTGCATTCATCGAGCTCCTCAACTGGGATCACTTCCTCAGGATGACGAGTCCCTTGCCGGGTTCCACATCGAAGGTAACCCAGTCAGGCCTGTGCCTAGATCCGCTCATCCTCCTCACCCTCATCTGTTTTATCAGGAGTTCCTTTATCACCTCTGGGTTGAATCTGAGATCCAAAACACCATCAGAGGCGACCTCCAGCACGTACCTGAAGTCGTCGAAGAACCCGAAGTGGAAGGTGTATATGACTGGGACCATGTAGTGCTTACTCACTACCGCCTTCACTACCTTCATCAGGTCTAGGAGCGAGGACGGGTCTGGGGTTATCGTCAGAAACTCGGTCAGCGAATCTATCAGGACGATTCCTCTCCCTCCCATGCTTCTAGCTTCCCTTTCAATCTGATCCCAGAATGTGTCAAGGTTCCTAGGATCCTCAACGTTCACTATTCCCTTGGCACCGTCCAAGACCTTGGCGAGGTCCTCGGGCAGTTCAATACCCTTCTCCCTGAGCCTGTAGGAGAAACAATCCATGAATTCAAGGTCGCCCCTCCTCACATAGCCCATCACATCAAAGCCCAGAACGGCGAAGTTCATCAGTCTCGAGGCGGGTGTATCCTCCAGCAGGACCATGAGGACCCTGTCACCTCGTTTAAGGGCCCGATACGCTATCTCATTAAGCAGGACGCTCTTTCCAGTACCAGTTTCCCCGAAGACGCCTATCAGACTGCTCCTGAGTATGCCTTGGGGCAAGAGGAAATCTAGGGGTTCCACACCGAATTTGAACCTTTCTGGCTTCATACTCACCGAAGATGTGTTAGCTATTCCCGTATAATGTTTCCGCGCTGGAAGGTCACTCTGCCGTGAGAGGAAGACAACTACCGGGAAGCGTTAGTAGAGCCATCAAATGGTAGACCTTACCCAATACCAAGTAGGTTATTCTCAATTAGCTTAGCTTAGATGGGTTTACTGGGTTAATGGATTTATGCAAACGGGGGCCGTGGCTAGGGAAACCCTAAATCCTTTTTCGTTACTTGATAAGCGCGGGTGATCTCATGCCCATGGCGGAAATAACGATAGTCCCCGTTGGGGTGGGGGCCAGCGTCAGTGATTACGTTGCTGAGGCTTTGAAGGTGGTGAAGCGGTCGGGTCTCAAGTACCAGTTGACCCCCACATCTACGGTGATAGAGGGGGACCTAGACGAACTCTTCAAGGTGCTGAAGGAGATGCACGAGGTTCCCTTCTCCAAGGGAGCGCCTAGAGTGGTTACCGTCATAAAGATAGATGACAGGAGGGACAAGACGATAACGATGGAGTACAAAGTGAGGGTGGTGGAGGAGAAACTCAGGAGGGAATAGAGGGGATCCTCCTAGACTCGGTCACCCTCTCCAGTATATTTATTCCCCTCCAAGAGAGCCACTCAGCCACTGATGAGAAGAGGCTCTCATCCATCCCTATGACCTCCGGTGGAATCACTCCCGGTCCCGGAATGGATCCCTCGGTTATGAGCTTGAGCATACCGGTGGCGACGAAGGCGGTAGTCCTAGCCACCGCCGAGAATCCCGTGTTCTCGTCGTACCTGTCGACCATCCTGTACTCTATCTCTACATTGTTAAGGCTCGTCCTGCCGCTGGCAATTACCCTGAGGACCACCATATCCTTCGTGTCCCCCTTGAGCTTCTCCCTCCACAGTTTAGCGGTCACGTTAGCGGGGCTCACACTCGATCCGTTGAGGTCGAGTGGATCCCTGTCCAAGTACCCAAGCACCTTAAGAAGCTCTATCTTCTCTGCGTGCCCGGGCCACCTGAGGGTCTTCTCCTGCATGACCTCCACTCCCTTGAGGGTCTTGAGCATGGTCCTGAGTCCGTCGGTGAGGAAGGCCTCGAGCTCACCCACCCCGGGTATGAAGACCTTTTCGATCTCGCTGACAGCAGGCTTCTCGACGATGTTACCTTTGTTGATGACCCTAGCGGGCCTAACGTACTCCTCGATCAGGTCCTCTGGGCTCCAAGTCACCAAGTATCCGAGAGGAGGTATCGGCTTTTCGGGAATCCCGCCCACGTATATTTTGAGCTCCTTGACCTCCTCAAGCTGGGCGTAGGCCCTTCCAGCCATCATGTTGCTGAGTCCAGGGGCCACACCGGCATCCGGAATTATAGTCACCCCGGCATCGCTAGCCTGCACATGGTACTGGGTGGGGTCGTCAGGGGAATAGCTCACGTCCACGAGGTCTACGCCAGCCTTAATGGAGGCCATCCAAGAGGCCCTGCCGAAGCGCCCAGGGAGGGCGTTGACAGCCACATCCACATCCTTTATTATTCTGTAGATGTCGTCCTCTCCCCTTATCTCCACTTGCTTGACTTCAGACCTGCCGATGAGTTTTGAGGCCTCCTCAAGGCAGGGCTTGCATTTGTCGATGAGGATGAGGTCGGAACCCGTCACCCTTTCGTAAAGGTCATACGATATGGCTTTACCAACTGATCCGGCACCCAAAACTGCTGCTCTAATGGGAGGACACCCCCTCCTAGAATGGAAGGGATTACTTAAAAAGGCGATCTGGGGAATCGCATTAGGTCTTTTCGACATTATAACGACAAAAATTTTTGAAAGATGCGAGGATGCCTAAATTCAGGTGATTTCAGGCTTGGGACTCCTTCTCACCCTCTTTTTTGGACTCCTTGTCTAGGCCGTAGTACTTTCTCACTAGTTCATAGTAGTTTTCGACACTACCGTACCTCTTCAGGAACCCCTCGGCCAGATCATAACCGTACATCTTCTTGAACTGCTCCCTCCCCCTCTCGGTCATGTCGAATGGGGTCCAAGGGGGGAATATCTCGAGCTCCACCTTGACCTCCTCGAGCTCGGGTATCGCACTCCTTATGCTCTCCTCTATCTGCTGAACTATCATTGAGGAATACGGGCAGCCAGGGGCGGTCATCACCACCCTCAGATACACTTTAGAGTCTTCCACCTCCAGCTTCCTGATCAGTCCCAAGTCGACCACATTTATCGGTATTTCGGGATCCGTGACGAACCTCAGGGCATAAAGGACCTTGGCCTTAATCTCCTCGGGATCCATCGGCATCTCCCCACATGACCATTACAGAAATAAAAATAACTATGGTGAAAGTCATGCCTTGCCCTCGCCCTTGGGCAGGGCGGGGAAGAATTCAACACTCTGAGTCCTCGTCCTCAAGGGTTGTGGGAAGAGTTCCATGAGTTGATAGACCTCTGGCGGCACATCAGTGGAAACGGGAAGACCTAGCTCCTTCGCCACTTCTACGGTTATGGGATAATCGTGCGTCCATCTTCCCGCTGTCAGCGTTTTCGCCACCTCCTCAGCCTTCTCCCTACCCAGCTTATCCTCAAGAAGCCATGTAACGAGCTCCCTCACCTGATTTATCGCCTTTCCGGCTACGTCAGCTAGTATCAAGGTCTGATCATCGACCTTATCCA